>CAYXQH010000391.1:1262-6187 GCA_964467425.1 uncultured Saprospiraceae bacterium | reverse complement strand
GAACGAACAATACAGGTAGAACTGCTTGTTGGTTAGATTTCTCTGATGAAAATACCTTCTTCGTTTCTAATGCTATTGAAGCAGGTTTAGCTTCTTATAGCTTTAATGATGGTCAAATCGAATTACTAAACCAAACTGCTGCTCAAGGTATCGGTGCGACTGGTAATACAACTGACCCAGGTGCAGCTTTTGGAACAACACAAGGTTGGATTGACCTTTGGATTTCTGATGATGGAAAATACCTTTACCAGGCATATGGATTGACAGGCACAGTAGGTGTATTTGAGATCAATGGAGAAGAATTGACACTTATTCAGGAAATTACTGGTGATCTTCCAATGAATAATATTCAGGGTATTGTTTCTGTGGGTCAAGTACAGCAAGGTGCAGATTTCGTAGACTTAAATATTGACATCAGCGTTGGAAACAGCCTTTATAATATCCACGAAGAAGTTGATTACACTATTACTGTAACGAATGAAGGTACTAGAGAAGCAACAAATGTTGAAGTAAGTGCAGGACTTCCTCAAGGAATGGTATTTACAGATGCGTCGGAAAGTACAGGAGAATACAACTTATTCTTTGAAACATGGACGATTGATGCATTAGCAGCAGGAGAAACAGCTACTTTGGATTTGACTTTATTTACACTTGTAGAAGGAACGAATATTGAGAATTTTGTAGAAGTGGTTGCTCTTGACCAGGACGATGTTGATTCAACTCCAGGAAATGGAACCGGTACTCCTCAAGAAGATGATGAAGCATCTGTTACAATTACACCTGCTGAAGATGGAGGCGTAAGTGGACAAGATGGAGAAGCTAACCTTTCATTATCAATTGAATCAGATACCGATGAGTATGATCAATATGAGAATATTACTTTCACTATCACTCTTACGAATGATGGACCTGATGAAGCAACTGATATTGAAGTAACAGCTGAATTACCAGAAGGATTAGTTTACACTAGTGATAATACTTCCGCTGGAGATTATAATCTTTTCTTCGAAACATGGTCAGTAGAATCATTAGCTAGTGGAGAAAGTGCAACCTTAGAATTAGTATTATTTACATTGATTGAAGATACACCAATTAGTGCTTACACAGAAGTATTTGCAGCTGGACAACCTGATCCTAACTCTACTCCAGGTAATGGAGATGGTGTAAATGCAAATGAAGATGATGAAGCAGTAATCACAATTGAAAGTCTAGTAAATAATTCGATTGCTGCTAGAAGCAATGATCAAAATACTGTTACAAGTCCAAGTCCAGTCTTAATGAATCGACTGTATCCAACACCAACTGATCAAGAATTAAACCTTGAGTTGATCAATAAAGGTGAGTATACAGAAGCAGTTATTTTTGTTTATAATTTACAAGGACAACAATTGATTCAGGAAGGTGTCGTATTAGAAGAAGGAATGAATAAGCAGAGATTGGATGTTTCTAATTTACCTGACGGAAATTACTTTGTTCATGTTTTGAACAAAAAAGGAACATTGGCTTCTAAGCCTTTTGTAAAAGTAAATCGTTAAGGATTTGATTTAAAGGAGTAGTAGAATGCTTTAAGGCGAACTTTAATAGGTTCGCCTTATTTTAAAAAACCGATTTAGTTTAAATAAAAAGCGCTTCCAAATTGGAGGCGCTTTTGTTTTTAAAATAGGTTTAGCCTGTAATTTAATTATAAAACAGGCTTTAGATTTTTCTACTTAATAACTTCTCGTTAAAACAACTCGTTTAGTTACTGCTTTTCGACCTTCTGGTTTTACATAAACCTGATACATTCCATTCATTAGTTTAGACATATCCAACTCTAGCGTATTGCTATGATGTTCATCATAGTTTTTATCCAAATACACTTCACCATCCAAACCATAGACCACCACATTTAGGTTCATATTTCTAAAATTAGAAACATCAACAAACAGTCTTCCTTTATTTGGGTTTGGATAAACCGTTATATCAGGTTTTAACTCGAAGTAAACTATTTCTACAAAAGAGGATTTCGTGGTCCCATCCGTAAAATGTTGAATAATTCGATAATAATTATGTCCAACAACCGGATCATCATCTTCATTTTGATAATAAATAAATTCCTCGGTTTGAGAAACACTAACCATTTCTTTTAGTGTTTGAAAGTCAAGACCATTCAACGATTTTTCAATAACAAAATGATCCGTTTTATAATCTAAATTAGTTAACCACTGAAGGCCTACTTTTCCATTTACCATAGAAGCTTGTAAGCCCAGATGCTCTAAAGGGCTAGTCGATTGAAAATTCCCTGAACCTCCTACCGTCACCGTTTCATTTATTTCACATATCTCTGACCACCCTGCTGAATAAAGATTTATTTTTACAAAATAATCTCCTCCTGCAAGGTTATTTATATTGGTCGGATCTACACAATCTCCAAAACAAGTATAAACCGTTTGCCAGGTACTGGTAAATACTTGCAATGTAAATATTGGCGCATCAACATTACTAATCGTTATACTATTTGATGTTGTGCTAATACCTGCATCACATCCGCCACCGCCTATAGGTGTTCCAAGACAAGTACAACCATCTCCCTGTATCTCATCGTTATTGGTATTTGGATTTCCATCGTTACAAGAAGAACCAACGGGTGCAGGAAGACTAGCGTTTGAATCATCACAATCGTCGGGTTGACATACACCATCATTATCATTATCCGTACAACCACCGCCACCACCAACAGTTACAGTAACCTGCAAATCGCATTCTGTTGTCCAGTTTTGATCAAAGGTTTTTATTAATAAAATATAACCACCATTCGGTACATTATTCAACACAAATGGACTAGGACAATTATCTACACAATTATAATATGGTTGCCAGTTGGACGTGTATACTTGTATATTAATATGTGGAAAATCAAGACCACCAATATTGATCGTTCCACTTCCTCCAGAGTACGTAATATCATCACAAGTTCCACCTCCAACGGGAGTTCCGGCACAAGTACAACCATCTCCTTGAATCACGTCGTTATTGGTATTTGGATTTCCATCATTACAAGAAGAACCAACGGGCGCGGGGATACTAGCGTTTGAATCATCGCAATCGTCCGCTTGACATACACCATCATTATCATTATCTGTACAACCAACAGGAGTTCCGGCACAGGTACAACCATCTGATTGAATCACATCATTATTGGTATCTGGATTTCCATCATTACAAGAAGAACCTACTGGCGCGGGGATACTAGCATTTGAATCATCACAGTCGTCCGGTTGGCATACACCATCATTATCATTATCCGTACAACCGCCACCGCTGCCAACAGTCACCGTAACCTGCAAATCACATTCTGTTGCCCAGTTTTGATCAAAGGTTTTTATTAATAAAATATAGCCTCCCTCTGGTACATTATTCAGCACAAATGGATTTGGACAGTTATCTACACAATTATAATATGGTTGCCAGTTAGACGTGTAAACCTGAATATTAATATGCGCAAAGTCTAAGCCTCCAATACTGATTGTTCCATTTCCTCCAGCGTACGTAATATCATCACAGCCTCCACCGCCAGTACAACCCACTTCATCAATGGTAACCGTTTGCAAACTGATTGGACATTCATCATTCCCCCATCTTGCACGAAGGCTATAGCTTCCTGGTGCAAGATTATTAATATTGATACTACCTGAATTATCTGGGACGTTATAAGCAGCAGGCCACGACGAGCCGCCATTAATACTAAACTCTATACTTGACCGATTCGGGTTATCATTAAAGTTTATTGCAATTGAACCATTGTTTTGATTACAGTCTGAATTCGTTTTAGAAACATTAGTAACATCAGGTTCTCCAGTAGAACAAGGGTTATTTGAAAACAAGTTACCTGATGGTATAATTTGTTTTAATATACCTGGCCCAGACCAACTCAACTGTGCCGTTGCTCCAACAGCATTTTCATAATACTCCATTTTTATATCATAAGACTGTCCTTCATCAAGAATAATCATTCCTATATCTTCAGTTGGTCCATGATCGGTCCAATTATCCACCATCAATCGATTATTCACCCATAAGCGAACACCATCATCAGAGTTGGTATAAAAAGTATAAGGTCCAGATCGTGGTACTTGAATACTTCCTTCCCATCTCACAGAAAATGTATTCGCTCCAACAGAAGGATCTGGCGAACCTTCAAACCATTCAAAATCAATCGTTGGATCTACTCTTTCCAGAACAGGATTCGTTAAATTCATATTATTAAAATAAGTCGCAGAAAGACCATCTCCACCAAGGTTAGGGTTCGTTTGTGGCGTACAATCGTTCACATCATCTCCAACGTTAATGATCTCTGCAATACTTGGAGTCCCATTCGAATTCATGGCAAATAGCATATAATTACCTGGAGGAATAATGTTTCTATTTGGAATAGAAAGACTATACTGATTCCCACCTTGAGCAGAAAAACTTAATGGAATTCGGCGCTGCTCATTATTCGTACTATGTGTAACTGCTGAAGCTCGCACCAATGCAAATGAACTCACACCACTGTTTGTATTTACGGTAATCGATGAGTTATTATTTGCAGTCGATGGTACTGAGGTAAGCTGAGGTCTAGAAGCCAGGGTTCCATTCGAGTTGAATAAATACGGTGGACTAAATATTTCCGCATCTGCATGATTGGTCGAACAACCTCCACATAAGCCACCTCCTGCTAAAAAGATTCTTCCATCTTTCATCAATAGGCCAACACTATGATAATTTCGAGGTGTTTCCATATCTGCTAACTCTGTCCAGTTACCAGTATTTGGATTCCAAAGCTCAGGAACTAAAATTGAACCATTATCTGAAAAAACAGTAGAAAGTGGAATACCTCCAAACACAATTACTTCTCCATTCGGTAATACAACACTGTTGCCGTATACTCGCGGATTATTCATATT
>CAYXQH010000391.1:0-1162 GCA_964467425.1 uncultured Saprospiraceae bacterium | reverse complement strand
CCAGCATGAAATATTTTTCCATTGGGTGCAGCCCAGAGCCACGGGAAATAATCATCATGCTGTGTTGGCTGTGCAGAATTCAATCCTTCAATTACAGCATCTACTGGAAGCCCCGGCAGCCTGTACCAACCTGTTTTCTCTGTCCAGACTTCTGCATGCTTATTTCCAACACCACCACTCCAGGAACCTCCGATCGTAAAAGTTGCTCCACTTGGCAGATTTACATTAGAGTGGTATCCTCTTGCAATATTCAGATCATCTGCGTTACTCCATCCTCCAGTGTATGGATCATAAATTGACGTTTGGTCACTATTCGATCCACCATCAACAATAATTCGACCATCCGGTAAAGTACTGATACCTGGACAAAACATATCGTGTCCGGTATTTTCAATCAATGCTTCTGTAGATGTATTCGTTGTAGGATCAAAAATTGCGGTCCATGTTCGACCGTTCTGTCCGCCAAAAGAAAATTTATCTTTAGCAGACCAGGTTAAAATTCGCCCATCCGGCATCTGAGCTGCTGCTGCTGCGACCAATGGCATTTGAACAACAGAACTCCAGGCTCCTTCTGTATTATTAAACATGGAAACTTCGAAAGGTACAAATGGAGCAGAAGTGGATTCTATTTCCAAATCATACTCTTCATCTTTACATTCCTTCATTGCTAAATATTCTTCCCAGGTCATTTTTTCACCTGAGCAAAGTGTTACACTTTCTCCTAATAATTCGTCATTCCCTCCGTTTGCAAAAAGAGAAATAGAACTAATGAGAAAACTTAATAGGATTAGGTTTGTAATTTTTTTCATGGATGTTTATTTTTTTAAAATAGGGTGATCATTATTTTGATTAACCAAAATATCAAAGTAGTAGGTAACAAATTGCTGAAAATGAAGTGCTCCTTGTACGGGAAACACTTAGAAAAAGTGGACAATCGAGGGGTGATTGCATAAAAACACAGGTCTTGTAAATATAGCCCTTTCGACCAAACTAACAAAAAATATTAAGGGTTTAAATTCGTTCAACAAAAATCTAGTATCTTTCCAATCTTAAACTTTTATATGATTTACGAATTCAAAGGCTTTATACCTGTTGTTCATGAAAGTAGTTTTGTACACCCACAAGCTGCCGTAACAGGAAATGTAATTATCGGGAAAGATGT
>CAYXQH010000390.1:0-6202 GCA_964467425.1 uncultured Saprospiraceae bacterium | reverse complement strand
TCATCCAGTCTTATGAAAATGATTTTGGCGATTACCTATATATTAATTCTACAATATAAATTCAGTTTCGTCAATTAAGAATTGAATTTCTATTTTATTTTACTGATATTATACCTCTATCCAGATACTCCAAATTGCTAAAACCTTATTTCTAAAAATAAAAAATTAATTAACATGGCAGTAAGATTAGGTGATATTGCACCCAACTTCACAGCGAAAACTTCTATGGGAGAAATTAATCTTCACGAATGGCTTGGCGATAGCTGGGGCTTATTATTTTCTCATCCAGCGGATTATACACCAGTATGTACGACAGAGTTAGGAAGGACGGCTGCTTTAGGTGGAGAATTTCAGAAGAGAAATGTCAAACCCATTGCAGTAAGTGTCGACCCTATTGATAGTCACCATGGCTGGATCAAAGACATTGAAGAAACACAGGACGTAACAATGAATTTCCCGATTATAGCTGATGACAATCGGAATGTAGCGGAACTTTACGACATGATTCATCCAAACGCTTCTCAAAAAGCAACGGTACGAACAGTGTTTGTTATTGGTCCAGATAAAAAGGTAAAATTAACCTTGACTTATCCTCCTTCTACTGGTAGAAATTTTCTGGAAATCATACGAGTTATTGATAGTCTTCAACTAACTGCTGGTTATAGCGTTGCTACTCCTGCTGATTGGAAACAGGGAGAAGATGTAATCGTTTCGCCTTCCATTGCAACGGAAGATATACCTGCAAAATTTCCAAAAGGACATACCGTAATCAAACCTTACTTAAGGACTACTCCTCAACCCAATTTGGATTAAGGTAAGTTTCATTTTATTTAAAAAAGCAGTACCTTGAAAAAGGTGTTGCTTTTTTAATAATCAAATAAATTTTAAGAAGTCACGCAAGATAATTGATAGCTATTCAGGTAAATGGTTTAATTCAAGAAAAATTAAACGTAAGTTTATACAATATTTAAGGAATCTTGATAAAATCAAAACAGATTAACGAAGGAACAACCGTTGGCTTTTTAGATACACAGATCTTTTATAACGGAAGTTATATTTTACATATCAGTAACGGAGAAAATGGTTACTGAAAAAGTTATTATAATAAAGGATTAGATACTAATTTAATTAAAGGGAGAGAATAGATCTTAATTTAGTAGATTACCTTTATTAGGAAATGGGTTATTGCATCAGCTTTAGCCCATTTTTTATTTTAAAAAACGATCACTTCCTATCTGCCTATCTGCCTATCTGCCTACCTGTCTACCTGTCTACCTGTCTACCTTACTTTAAAATCATCACTGCATTTTGCATCATTCGAGCAGGACCTTTCCAAAACATTCGGTATTGTGTATTATCTAAAAGGAAAACAATCTTCCCTTTCCCTAGAGGCTGAACACCTGCAAACACTTTCCCGGCTAAATGATCTAAATTTTCTTTCGCTGCATATCCGGAAGCTAATAAATCATCTGCATTTTTATTATAATAGCCAACGGTCTGAAAATCAGGGTTCGGTTTAAAACCATCGTTACTAAATTTTAGGCTATACAATTGATTCGGCATTCCAAAAGCGAGCGGATTGGAGTTATCAATATGCGCGTTGAGTGCTGCTCCAGGTATTCTTTTCTTTCCAAAATAATCTGTCCGATCGTTAAAAGCCAGATACCCTGCGGTCTCACTTGTATCTTTTGGCATTTCCGCTAAATGGACATTGGTCATCCCAGATTTTTCTTTGGTAAAAAAGCGAGCTGAAGTTTCCTGTGTAACGATTACCCCTCCTTCTGAAACCCATTGCTTAAGTGCAGCTAATTGTGCTTTCCCAAATAGTTTTTTCAGGTTTTTATCACTACCTCCTGGCAAAATCAACACATCGTAATTTTTTAAATCTGCTGTTCCATATCGAGCACCAAACTTAGGGATTGCCGTTTGTTCCAAGATAGATGCCCGGACGCGATCTATAGGCAACTGAGTAGTCTGATCAAATAAAAAATAAATTTGTCCACAAGTATAAGTATTGAAAGGTGGTTCTACCAACATGGCTACTTTTGGTTGTTTGACAGGTTTACTATCTCTGGATGCCAGATCTACCCCTTTGATCATCCGACCACTTTCGACGCCGTCAATAACTACTTCTGCTTCCTTCGCAATAGTCATCATATCTTTTTCTATCTGATTTATTTTGTCCCTGTTTCGACCAAGTAATACGACCAAAGAACCAGGTGACCAATCCTTGTTTTCATTTCCAAATCCTTTTCTAACTGAACGAACACGATAGCCTTTTTCCCAAAGCATTGCCAATGCTGTAGGTGCGTTTTTCTGATTCCATTCAATCACATAGGCATAAGAAGCTTTTTCCAGCACACCGCTAGGAACTAAAGGTGTTGTCTTCACTTCTTCAACAGTTGTTTTTAAATCTGTAGTTGAATAATAGGCTTCTAAATTATAAGCTAATGCTGCAGACCAGGTTGACATATCATACATCACCGAATCCTCGATTTCCATTTCAGGAGAAAGGATACTATTAATCAACAAATGCCTTTTTTGGTTGGTCGATACCACGAAAGCCCCTTCTGGAATAGTTTGCTTCGTAGCTACCTTTCCTGTTCGATAATTTTTTAAATTCATTGCCGTAACCGAGCCTTTTGTCCGTTCTACTTTTATACCTTGTTTTAAAAAGATATCAATCACTTCATAGAGATAAGAATTTGGATTATCTGGAAAAACATAGGACTTAATTTTCGTTTTCGAATTTTTAGGATGATGTGCGTCGTAAGAATACTTTAAAAATAATTCCTTTTGATCCGCAGCTTTTGCTAAAGTGGCAATAGATGTCAAATAATGATCAAATATTCTTTGTTGAATCGTTAGTATTTGACCATCGTCTGTTTCGATCGCCCGACCTCCTGCAATCCCGCCTTGCTCAACCAGCATTCCGATTGCGCCCATGACACTTGGATAACTCGAACCATAACCAGGATAATAAAAATCAAAAGCTTCCCGAGTGAAGTAACTAATTTTATGCTTATTAAATGCAGCGATATTGGCTCGCCCAATAGTGTCAGCTAATGGTTCGTAGCGATCTGGTAATAATAAATTCCTGGGTGTAGTTCCAGGTACGGTAAAGTAATTGGTGTTGTAGCCCATTTCATGATAATCCACATGTAGTTGTGGCATCCATTGCTGGTAAATTTGAACCTGCCCTCGTGACTCGGGATGTACACCCCAAATCCAATCTCGATTTAAATCAAACCAATAATGATTCGTTCGACCATTCGGCCAGGGCGCATAATGATCAAAATCTCTGGGTTCTTTTCCGACCTGAGCTCTTGCAGCCGTTTTATACCAGTCGACATATCGACTTCGTCCATCCGGATTTATACATGGAAAAACAACAAAAATAGTGTTGTCTAAAATCTTTCGGGTTTCTGCATCATTTGCGGCTGCCAATCGATAAGCCACTTGCATAGCGGCTTCTGTTCCGGAAGCTTCATTTCCATGAATATTATAACTATAAGAAACAACGACTGGCTGATTTTCCATAATCTCATTAGCAGAAGCATTGTTCGTTGCCAAAGGATCAGATAGTTTCAAATTATTTTTCTGAATTGCATCAATTTGAGATTGATTTTTTTCGGACGTAATCACCAAATAAATTAATTTCCGTTTTTCATAAGTTTCTCCATATTCTCCAATGCTAACCCTATTCGATTGCTGTGCTAATTGACGAAGATAGATTTCGGTATCTTTATAAATAGTGAAATATTCTCCTAATTCATAGCCAAGATATTGAGCCGGCGAGCTTATTTTTGAATCATAATTCAAGTTAGTCTCGAATTTAAAATGATCTTGTAATAATGGAGTTTGACTAATGTTTGTATTCAGGAAGGATAATAGACAAACAAGGATAAGGGTAGTTTTCGTAAAGTATGTTTTGTACATGTTTTCAAAATTTTACTGAAAATAGAGATTTACATTTATAAATTTAAGTTTAAAGCTTACTTTTACTTTCTAAAGAACAGCAGCACTTGTATGTACAAGACCTTAAAATCTATTTTAAAAAAAGTGATTCCAAAAAATCTATTGGTCGCCAATGAGCAATTGATCAGGCAGGTGACTTATCTTTTTTATAGAGGAGATCGGTTTCAATGTAATGTTTGTGCTGCTAAGCTTTCCACTTTTGTTTTATTGGAAACCGGCGATTTATTATGTCCTCGTTGTGGCAGCCTCCCACGAACCCGAAGGCTTTGGGAATTCATCAAACCTCAAATTTCCGAAAATCCAAAAATATTACACTTCTCCCCTTCTCGTACTTTGTTTAGAAAATTAAAAGCGATCAAAGATTTAGATTACCTCTCTACAGATTTTGAAGATGAGTTTCTAGCCGATCAAAAACTAGACATTAGAAATACAGCGCTTGCTCCAAACAGTTTTGATCTTATTATTTGTTTCCATGTACTGGAACATATCGATGAAGACCTGAAAGCAATGGCTGAGTTGTTTAGAATTTTAAAACCAGGCGGTCAATGTTTGATCCAAACACCATTTAAAGAAGGTGATATTTATGAAAACCCGGCGATCACTTCTCCCGAGGCTCGCCTCCAGCATTTTGGTCAGGCCGATCATGTTCGTATTTATTCTGTTGAAGGATTGAAAGAAAGGTTAAAACAGATGGGTTTTAAAATCAATGTTCAGACTTTTAACGATCCGATTGATAACCGAAGTGGTTTTAAAGAAAAAGAAATAGTATTGATTGGGAATAAGGAATGAGGAATATTGAATATTGAATATTGAATATTGAATATTCAATATTGAATTATAGATAATCACCTGAGTACCTGTCCACCTGTCTACCCGACTATCATTTTTCAAATTTCATCGAGTTTCCATCCATATTAGTCTAGGAAAGGTGCTTTATAGCCTTTAAACCTACATCTTGGTTCTATATTTATTAAAATACTAAAATCATATATAAATGGAAAACGATAAGTTAATGACATCAATGTCAGAATCAGAAGAAACCAATTGGTCCCTTTTTTCACACTTAGGAATGGTAGCAGGCATGTTCTTACCTTTTGGTAATATTTTATTACCGCTATTTGTTTGGCAAGTAAATAAGGACAAATCAGAATTCGTTACAGATCATGCAATTGAAGCATTGAATTTTCAAATAACGATGATGTTAGTCTACTTTATTTGTGCATTATTATGCATTTTCTTAATCGGTATTCCTATGCTTTTCATCGCATTTATATACGATTTGTATCACTCCATCAAAGGAGCTACTGTAGCAAGCAAAGGAGAATACTATGACTATCCGAATAACATAAGATTTATAAAATAATTAGAATATTGATGGGCAGGTCATAGGAATAATAATTTAATTCAAATGATGCCCTAAACATTAACCATCTCTGTGACTCTGTGATTTATTTAATTTTAAACACAGAGGCACAGAGATAACAATAACTTCACTTAATTGATACCTCAAACAATAACCAACTCTGTGACTCTGTGGTTTGTCATTCTAAACACAGAGGCACGGAGAAATATCTCAATAAAGTAAAATTTAATCGTAAAACTAATCTCTCAAACGCTCCTAATACCGAACACCAAACCCCGAATACCGAATAACTCACCGATTCTCCTTTCGCCAGACGAATTTTAATCCAGACCATTTTTCATCGATCGCGCATACTTTTACATCAACCAGTCCAAGACTCAGCCCTGTAGTTCGAATTATATCTGCTTGTAAGTCTGTTGGGATTTTAGCTGATTTTTTATACCAGGAAATCCAAATCATTCCATCACGCTCTATTTCATCTTTTAATTTCAAAAACTTCTTATCAAAACTCGATTTGTTTTCACAAAATAAGTGGATAAAATTAGCTTTACTTTTTTTGTTTTCTAAAATCTCTACTTCCTCTGGTAAATAACCTAAAAGGTCGAAGTAATCCATAGGAACATCAATAAGACGTATTTTAAAGCCTTTTTTGATACCTAATTTTTCCACTAGGGGACGTTTTGAATAACCATTACTCATAAATATATCTTAAAGAATGATCTGGAAGAGTCCATTTTGTGCAGATTGCTTGATAATTTATAAATATAGCACTATTTTTGGCTTTTGAAATTCAGAACCTTTTACTGGGTTTCATGGTTTTATAAAGAAAATACTATTTAAATGGCAATAATTATCACGGAT
>CAYXQH010000389.1:0-6207 GCA_964467425.1 uncultured Saprospiraceae bacterium | reverse complement strand
ATAATCAATCTACTTTCCTTGAAGGACCAGCAGATATTGATGACGGTGATCAATTTGAAGTAAAAATTAATCCACACCTATATAGTGGAGTTTATTGTAATGGAGAAAATGGGTTAACAGGTTCTGATGTTACCTGGACCGTTAAATGTGTTTTACCTGCTGGGGTTTCTCTTCAAGCTGGTGCTACTACTGATGCACATCATTCTGCATTTAACCCGTCAATTTGGCAATCAAATGATACTGTTTATTACGAAATTGATAGATATAACAGAGATTGGTATACTTTTCAACTAGAAATGGATTGTGCACAATGGGATAATACCAGACCAATTCCTTTCGATTTTATTACGACCTATGAATGTGGTACTTGTTGGGAAGAAGATGTTCATTGCGAAACGTTCTTATCTGTTCCACACTGTCCAGGACCATGTGTTGGAATTGTTACCACTGGGTTTGATGCCCAGCGAACAACTCCAGGTTGGACTGATAATACAATGGCTACTCCTGTCACCTTAACTCCAGGAACGCATGGTACGGATAAATTATTACCATTAGATACCATTGAACTAGTAGCAGAAGGTTATATTTCTGATACTATTTCAGATAATTTACATTTGAGAATCGAATATACTCCAGACATTGGAGGTAATATTTTTGATTATGTTGATGGAGAAATTACTATTTATGATCTAGATGGAACCTATGGGGGACCTGCTTTCACTTTTCCAATAACAACAGCTCCTACAGTAACTTCTAATTCTGGTACTTATTACTGGGAATTTGATTTATCGTCTTATATCACAGATATAGATGCGGGATATGAATTAGGTGAAGGAATGGAAGCCGATTCTTTTGATGTTGTATTAAAAGCAATCTATAATTCCAACCCAGGATATAGCCTTTATAAAGTGAATACGTTTAGAGCAAACTTCTTTATGATTGATGATCAATTAGATGAAAGAAGTTGTGATAGTTACGGTACACCAATGTTTTATACAGGTTTCGGTGGAAACACAGGAGGTAATGTTGTTAACATGAATGGCTGTGGTGAAAGTGAATTATATGGATACTTTACCTGGTATAATACCTCAGGTGATCTTTTCCCTGATGAGTATCGGCCAATTCAACGAATTGATTCTATCATCATAAAAATTCCGGATGGTGTTAAGTTTTTAGGTACCACGAGTAGTGGAAGTATTTCTGGAACGACAGCACATTACGTAAAAGCGAATGGAGATGTAGTAGTCTACCCTGTTAATCATTTTCCTACAGATTGGACCCAGACACAATCTCCTAGAATGGATGTTCATGTTAAAGCCACTTGTGAACTAGAGTCTGGAAACTATACTAGTAGTATAGAAACATATAGGACCGTTTACAATTATCATCCTGATACTACTTTACATCAACAACTATATGGAATAGATCCAAGCGAACCTCGTATTTCTTATGTACAGCCTAGTGTAGCGGCAACACCTTTGAATCAAGTTCAAAACGGAATCGTGGATTCTGTAGAATGGGATATTCAGGTTTGTAATGCAACTGCTGGTTTAGACGTAGGTTATAATTGGGTGATTTTAGATAATTCTGCGAGTACTGGAATTACAGTAAGAAGAGTCTTAGATAGTGGAGGAATTGAAATCGCTACGACTGATTTTGGTGGTGGTAAATTATTTGTTCCTGTTGGTTCTGTTGATGGAGGAGATTGTACTACCTTTTCGGTAGTTGCTGATTATACCTCTTGTGATCCTGATGATTTAGTTGTTGACTTTGGATGGGATTGTGATGCCTACCCTACTAGTACAGCTGATTTGCCAGATTGTGGAGACCCTACATTTGTACGGGTAATACCTTTGGAAGCATCTATTGCAGCAGCAATCACTACCCTAGCCTCTACCCCAGCCGATCCTTCGGATCCTTCAGCTGGTACTTATGGTTCTTCTACGATTAATATGTGTGAAAGCTTTCCTGTGGAATATAGAATTATTAGTAGTGCAAATGCATCTATGTACGATATCAATTTTGATATGTTGATTCCTAATGCAGGATCAGGTTTAGTTTATGTACCTAATAGTGCAACGATTGAAGTCGAAGGTGTAGATGTTATAAACACACCAAGATCTGTAGATGCAGCAGGAGAAGCAGCTTTAGTGGCTGGAACCTCAGGTTCATTCAATCTGACCTTAGCGGATTTAGATGCTACGAACTTTGGAAGTGGTCAGGGATTAGCAGGAGCTGGTACAGACCCAACTAAAAACGAAGTTATTATTCGATTCATGATGCAATCTACTTGTGATTTTACTAGTGGAAGAAGATTGAGGATAAAAACCTTTGGAGAGTCATCTTGTGGTGATGATGCATCTGGTAACGGAGAGGTGATTAATAGTACAAGCTTACAGATTGACGGATTAGTCGCACCTTATGTAACCTCTTTTACAACTTCTATTTCGCCAGACAATACATTCAACGGATGTAGCGATAGTAAAACATTGAGTGTTGATATCAATTTAATAGGAGGACCTACTAGTGGTACAGATACTTTATTTGTAACCTTGAATGCTGGAATTGAATACGATGGCAGTTTTAATTGTACCTCTACAGAGTGTCCAACATTTGAAGGTACTAGAATAGAAAATGGAAATCAAATAGTCTTGTTTAAATACCCTGCTGGAATAAGCGATGAAATGATCAGTATCGATTTCTCTATTGCAAGTGATGATAAAAACATTTGTTCAGAGGTAGATTACGAATTATCTAGCCAAGCGGAGATTGCAGGTTTGTTCTGTACAGCTACAGGCTCAACCTGTCCTTTGACTACTGTTGAAACTGGCGGAACTTCTGGAACAGTTACCCTTGTCAATGCAGAGTTAGAAGTACTCTTCAATTCATTAGTAAAAACGTCAGGTACGCCAAATCAATATGACTTTGATATCACTGTTCAAAACAATGGAACTATTGCAACAGATGGCGTAGTGAGTATCGATTTTTACGAATATGATTCAGCTAATGATACAATTATGGGATCCTCACTAGGATCGACGACAGTTTCTACGGTAATTGCGAGTAGTGGAGATGAACAATTAATTGGTGATTTTTCAACCTTACAGGAACTTCCTGATGGTGTAATTGCAGTTATTGATCGTTCTAAGTCTGAAAATTGTAGTTGCCCGCACCCTGATGGTTTTGATACAAATCCAACAGCTTTAAGCTCTTTCGTTCTTCCAGTAGAACTAGCTTCTTTCACTGGAGTTGCAGATGCTTGTAATGTTGAATTGGAATGGGAAACTATTTCAGAGGTAAATAATTCTCATTTTATGTTGGAGTACAGCATTGATGGTCGATCATTTATTGCATTCCCTAATATTATTGCTGAAGGAGATAGCGATGTTTCAACAAAATATAGCTTTGTACATAAAGGCTTATTAGAAAACACTTATTACTATCGATTATCTCAAGTTGATTATGATGGAAGCTTAAAGCGTTTTCCAGTTATAACGGTAGAAACAGATTGTAGAGATAAAAAGGATATCATTTTATATCCTAATCCTATTGGAAAAGCAAATGGTAAACTTACCATGAAGTTTTTCACCAATCAACCTGATATTGAAATTGAGATTATTGATTTATTAGGTAAAGTGGTTAAAACTGTTGACCTCGAAACCGAGTACGGATACAATACTCTTCAAATTGATATTCAAGAGCTTTCTGTCGGAACCTACTTCATAAAAGAAAAAGAAGGGAAAACGACAAAACGATTTGTAATTATAGAATAAAATAGAATAGATTATGAAAAAAAAGCCTTGGGAGATTTTCCCAAGGCTTTTTTCTTTTTAAAAACTAAAACCAATATTCAATATAGGTTCAAAGAAAATCCCGTTTATTCTTTTGGAAAAATCTTGTTTGTACCGTACTCGATCTTCCTCTAAAATATAAAAACCATAATTAGATAAAAGTAAATAATCATCCATCCTATTGACCCAGGCTTTTCCAGTAACCAATCCAAACTCAAATTTTATTACCTCCCCAAGTGCAAACTGAATTCCAGTATTTATATGCCCTCCATATGAAATCAAATCAACATCCCCCTCTATTTGAGGAACAAAAACCAGAGAACTCCAGAACGTGCCTTCTTCATAAGAAAAACTATTTCTAATCATCGAAATTTCATGCGCTCCTGTAAAACCACCTGAACCAAAATAAATGTTTATTTCATTAGAATTTTTATTTAGAACATTTACATACTTCCGAATTTCCAAACTAAATCTTGTTCCATTATTTGAATCCAAAACAGGTTCTTCTGTAGAGCTTATTTTTGTTGGTCTCCATACTTCCTTATCTTTAATAAACCAAAACTGTACATCTGCAACTAAAGAAACATCAGAGCTCAAGAACCTTTCATAACTGATATTGAGTTTTTCGTTCAATACTTTTATCGGAGTAATCCTAAACGTATTTTTTTGCGCAACACCAATTTGTTGAACATAAAAAACGATTCCGATCAGCAAAAATATGTTTTTCAAGTATTGCATATAAGCAACAAATTATTTACTTTTTTTAATTATAAAAAACACCATAATTCTCCTCTCCAAGCCAGCATTTTCAATTTCTCTGAATAAAGATAACAATTACTACACTAAAGTTTAAACTTTAACTTTGAGAAAACAGGAGGCCTTTGTAAATTGGTAGTACATTAGTCTTTAACAAAGCGAAACCCTTTTTTAAACTACCCGAAAATGAAATCAACAAATATAATAATAGGAATTTTAATCGCTGTGGTGATTGGCTATGGTGCCTTAAGATTTTTCGACATCATCGATTATTACAGAATCCCTTCTAGCTTAATGGAGCCAAATTATAAAGCTGGAAGTTTTATTATCACCACTAATCTGAAAGAACCAACATACCATAGTGTGGCAGCCTTTAAAGACACCTGTTTGGAGATACCAGGTTTTAGAAAAGCTGAATCTAACTTATATGTTGGAAGAATTGTAGGAATGGGAAATGATGTCTTTGAAATAAAAGACGGAATTGTATTTATTAATAATGTCCAAAAAGATATAAATCTTAACCTTACCTTTGGTTACAAAATCGACAAAAATTTAATTGACTTAAATACGGACTTAATCGATAATTTACAACTAGAAGATCGAATGCCTATGGGAGATAGTTTATATATTTATTTAGACAGCAATTTATTCGCTGCTTTTAACAGGAATAATCAGCTTAAGAAGCTGAACAATAAATTATTTGAAAATGTCCCTTCTCCATTTCCTTCATACCAAAGTACCAATTGGACAGTTTCAAATTTTGGTCCTTTAACAATACCGCCTGACAATTGTTTTATTTTAGGAGACAATAGACATAAATCTGAAGATTCAAGATTCAGAGGATTTGTTCCAATTAAGGATATAGTCGGAGTAGTAATAAATTAAAACTTAAACGAATAAAAATGGAATTATTAAAAACGTGGCATCAGGCAGTGCAATCAAGAGATCCAAAAATGCTCAACGAAATCATAGCAGAAGATGTGGTGTTTTTCTCTCCTGTAGTTTGGCAAGCACAAGAAGGCAAATTTTTAACTATTATGTATTTAACTGCTGCTTTGCATGTCCTTGGTGGTGAGAATTTTAAGTATGTAAAAGAGATCGTTTCAGACAATCAAGCTTGCTTAGAGTTTACCACAAAGATCGGAGAGATCGTTGTCAATGGCGTGGATATCATCACCTTTAATGACGAAGGGAAGATTGCGGAATTTAAAGTGATGGTCAGACCTTATAAAGCCATGATGGTTTTAAAAGAAAAAATGTTAGAAATGATGCAAAACATGTAAACAGATGTCAAAAACAATAAATGTAGCAAAAGCAGAAATGCTTATTAGAAAACCAGTATCCGAAGTCTTTGATGCTTTTATCAATCCTGAAATAACGACTAAGTTTTGGTTTACTCATAGCTCCGGCAAACTTGAAGAAGGGAAAAATGTAATTTGGACCTGGAAAATGTATGACTTAAATGTTCCTGTGGAAGTCAAAAAAATTGAATTAAACAAAAGTATTGTGATTGATTGGGGAGAAGGTGAGCACAGATCTACAGCTAGCTGGGAGTTCAATTCAATTAACCAGCAAAGCACTTTTGTTATTATTAAAAACTACAACTTTCTTGGCTCTGAAACCGAAGTAAGTAATAAAGTAATCGACTCAACTGGTGGTT
>CAYXQH010000388.1:0-6220 GCA_964467425.1 uncultured Saprospiraceae bacterium | reverse complement strand
AGAAAACAATCTTGTCAGTGACTATTCTGAGGAGATCAATGAGGAAGAAATTAAGCCTGAAGAAGATCTGCATAAAAATAATCTGTTCAATCCCTTCCTATATAATTCTACTTTCTTAGATATTCCTAGCTAAAAATAACGCTCTAATCCAGTACGCTTAGATTTTTAGAAAAACCTACTTAACATAACTATATTTATTCGGGCTTTATTTAGAGTTTCTAAAATCAACGCTAAAAGGGTAGTTCCAGCTTAAAAAAACTTGCCCTGAGAATCGCGTAGAATATTTTAAACTGATATAGGATACGTATACAGGATTTTCTAAAATCGATATATTTACTGAAAAGCTAAGACCCAGGTATATTAGAGGATAGATCTATAAGTGATCAATTCTAGAAAAAGAAATGTAACATATTAGACTACGCAGACACAAGCACTGCAAGTTTTTGCGAGAAGAATGTGTAGCATAAAATATTCTGAATCGCCATTTGTAGATTCTACATAATCGACGTCTGGAATAAAACCATACACTTCTTTCCTATAATTAATATTATGTTAAGTAGTGTTATTTGACCCTTTCCTGCTCATTATACTGCTGTAGCTTTTAATAAAATTTCTCAATTTACTTTTAGAATGGATTTGATATTAGAGAATTAAATTGATTTGCTTTTTGAAATGGATTAATTTTTTAAAATTATTTTATAAAGCTCATAAAGATCCGCTGCCCAAATAAATTTATAGACCACTCCCCTATTTTTAAATAAAAATATGACTTAATGAATCACAACTTTCTTTGTAACCAAACTCTGATCTAATATGATGTTCAAAATATACATGCCTTTTGATAAATCATTCAAATCTAGCACTTCACCTGTGTAGACTCCTGACTTAACTAGAGAACCATTTACAGTATACATTGTATAAGGCAGTACACTGAAGTTTGCCTGATTACTAATATTTAAATATCCTTTTGTTGGATTTGGGAAAACAGCAATCTGATTAACATATTGATTTACTTCTTCTGTTGAAGTCGTTGCGTCAAAAATACCAGCTACTTCTTCTGCAATTAATGCACGATCATAAAACAACACCTCGTCTATAGCTCCAATAAGAGCCCCAGTACTACCAGCATTATCGCCTTGACCACCTATAAGAACATCAGCTGGATTGTTTGGATTAAAATTATTTGCTGTAACAGCTGAAGCATTGATTAGTATTCCATTTTGATATATTTTGGCAGTATCTCCATCGTAAGTTGCTACAACATGAGTCCATACACCTGAAGACGCTGTAGTACCTTCCAATGGATTTGGAACATCTAAATTCCATCGAACGATATTCCCTGTTGGATTTATGCCTAAATAAAATCCGTTCGAACCAAAGCCCGCCCATTTACTAACAATAGCTTGAAAGCCATTTTGATTAGATGGTCTAACCCATGCTGCTAAAGAAATAGAACTTAACATTTGATACGTTGGAATATTTCCCAATTCAATATAACCCTGGTTAGAAAGTCGCATTGCACCATTAGCAATACCATTTCTATCTTCCGTAGCAGTTACATTGCCTACTACTACCCCATCATTTTGGACGCTACTTGAATCCGCCGCATGATTATCCAGTTGGTAATATCCGATCAAGCCTTCTTGTGGAATTTGCGCTTGAGTTAACTCGGGTATTAAAAATAAAATAAGAAGTACAACTAATATCTGTATAGCATTAAACTTGTTCATAGTAAAATATTTAGATTACTTCAGTGAAATCATGAAAAGAGCACGCGATACCGTTATACCCATTTGTAATGTTTTAGCATCGGAGGCTGTGACTGGTTTTAAAATTTAATTTGAAACTTATTGTGACGTTTATATAAAAGGTCTCTCTGCAAATTTGAAGATTTGATTATATCAACATACAGAGAGACTCTTATCTAAAACAATATTGACAATGAATAATATTTAGTTTCCATTTATCAAAGTATACTAAGGGGTACGAAGCCAAACTCCAAAAGCAGTCCATTCAGCAATATAATTATCACAAACCGTAGCAGGAGCCGCACAAGAAACATTATCTACCAGAGGGAAAGTACTGCATGCACCTCCTATATTATAAGCACAAGAAGTTTGTGAAGCACCGCGTGATTCAATGATTTCATGACCAGGAGGAATGACTAGTGAAACCATAGTAAAGGGCGCAATTGAAATATTAATTGTTCCTTGAGGTTCACACAAACCAATTTTTGCATAAGTAACCTCAACTTGAAAAGTACAAGGTGTTGCATTTCTGACTACTTGAGCCTGGCTGCTGGTACTAGCTAAAAAAGTAAAGCATGCAATGAGTGTAAATACACTAAGTATCTTTTTCATAAAAAGAAATTTTGTGGACATTAAGTCCTGATTAAATAATAATTTCAAATTATTGTCCTTGACTTAAATTTTGTTTTTAAAAAACTACTCCAATACAATCTCCTTCCATGTTCCAGTAGTTCCTGAAGATATACATCGCCATCCATGCACATCATTAGATGGATTGGTGTTGATGATAAAGTCCCCTTTGAACCACCGACCACTGGCAGGTAAAGATTCTCCATATATTTGAGCCATGTTGAAGAATCTATTTTCGACTCGTGTATCGTTTCCACTTGCTCTATTCATACTTATTTCGCCCAAGTCATAGGAGCCCTTTAATTTTAAAGTCCAGAATTCATTATTGGGTACAAAATGAAAAGTGAGGCCTTGTACTTGTGTAAAATCACAATCTTCGATAACCGTATGACCTCTATAAGAATTATATCCGCCAAATCGACCAAAGTAGTCTTTACATGCGAATTTGCAATTGTTGAATCTCAAATTCCCACGTGCGTAGCCATCTACAATTCTGTGATAGTCAGGGTCCAAGAAATTGCAATGGTTGAACTCAGTAAAACCTTGGTTTTCAGTTGTAGAAGTTAAGGCACTAAGATAAATTAAGAAACCTGTGGTACTTGCATCGTTTTGATCGCAAATAAAATCACAATGATTAAACTTTAATTTACTGTTGTATTTGAGTTGTAATTTTCGATAAGTGTTATTGCTTTCACTGACTTGGACTCGTATTTTTGAGTTGGAAATTTCTGATCCTCCTCTGAAAACATGAATGTAATTCGTCCTCATTTCAAAATTGCATTTTTCAGCAAACACTTGCACATTAGCTACATTAATCCGTGTTTCTAAATTGTATAAATGATATGATTTCTTTTCATTATCAGTAGAATAACCTGCCAAGTCGAGAACACCAAAGTCAGAGTTTAAAATATGTATTTGTTCAGGACCATGTTGGCTGGTATTTGCATCTGGTTCAGATTGAATGTAAAGACCTTTGCTGTTTTGAAGAACACCATTTTCGATGGAAGCATTAAATTCAACATCTCCTCTTTGTCCATATTCATAACTAAAATCTTCAAACTCACAATTGTCAATCATTACTTTTTTAATTGACCCAACTGCAAAGTTTATATGCCCACCTATTTTATCTTTAAAAGTACAATTATTGATATTTACGTCTTTTACTTCATGTCCTGAAGCTGATCGTATTTCTATTGTATGCGCTTGTTCCCAAGCATAAGTAGTTGGTGGTGGTGCTGATGATGCTCCAGATTTATCGAATACAATGTTTTCAATATTAAAATAATCGATGTCGTTATTTTGAGCATAGATATAAAACATTTTTTTATAACGACTTGTCGTCGCTCCAGGAACTTCTTTAAACACACTCTTCCCATTAGAATCACCAACAATGCTGATGGAACCTTCATTGAATACAATACTACTATTGCCCATTTCATTACCATCGATGAGGTACACCCCGGAAGGCACATAGAGCACTCTATTATTTTCTGAACAGTAATTTATACTTCTTTGAATATTTTTGCCTTCATTTTCAATTCCATCCCCTTTGGCTCCAAATATTTTAAGATTAATAAATTCTTCATCATTAACTCTAGTCCACCGACCGGTATCAACATCTATCACCTCGACTATAGTCGCACTATCGTCAACTGCCGTACTAGCACTATCCCAGTACCAGTCTCCACCGCCTCCATCATTAGGAGAATAATAACCTAATAATTTTATTTTGCAATGTGCATCTTCCGGAACAAGCTCACGTAAATCAGCAATTGAATTTGAATGATTATCTATTTCAGATCCATCTCCAGATCTGGAAGATGATCCTATATAAACACCATTTCCTTCTGAGATATATAAGGTATCCCTTCTTATAGCTAAAGTTTGAATTTCATTAAGTGTATCAAGATCTCCAATGTTTTCTATAGTACCTTCTTTTGTTTTTTGTAAACCCTGACCCAATTTTATATTTGTATTTTCAGCATAAAGCGCATAAGGCACATGCAATAACTCTGTCGTCCCAAACTTATAATATTCTCCATTACCTGGATCAACTTCTATTTTTATAAAATGCTTAGTTTCACTATCTCCAATCGCCTCTAAAGAACCAAAGCGATTTTCCCCTCTTCCTATTTGACAAGAAAACACACCTCTTGCATTAGTTGTAAGCGTATGTTCTTCTTCATAAATTGCTTCAGACATATTCGCCTCCGATAAGATAGAAAACCTTACATTGATTTCTTTATTGGTAATTGTTTTCCCCATATTATCTGATAGTACACCTTGATAATTAAAGGCATACTCAGATTGTGAAAAAGCTATTTGTGCTACAAATGATAAAAAGAAAATGGTTATGATATTTTTCATAGTATAATAATTTTAAAAGTGCAAGATTTTTTTTGATTCAATATTTGCCCTAAATAAACAGATCCAGAAAATCGGCTTAAGTCAATAGTAGATGGAACATGCACCTGACTAGAATATACTTTTTGACCAGATAGGTTGTACAAATTAAATGTGGAAAGTCCAAGTTCTTCTGAGGTTCCAATTTTAAATATCCCATTGCTTGGGTTAGGCGTAATGGATATATTTAAAGCCTGAGAGTTGTTGTCTACTTTGATTTCATTGATGATATCCGTTTGGTGAAAACCTTGAAAAAGATCCATTTCAGAAATTGCTTGGTGGTCAATGATGACTTCACCTAATGACCAGGAAAGGCTTATATCATTCGATTCATTTTCTTGCCCTGCAGTAGAAATTAATTCTTGTGAATTAACATGTGAAAACGAAAATAAAATCAAAAGTTTTAAAAGAAGTTTTTTTCTAATCATAGCTCTTATTTTGGTTTAAAAATTATTTATGAAATTAATTGCTACACAAATAATTTTAGTTTGGTATGTACTATTAAAATGTCTTCGAAATAATCAGGTGTGACAACAGTTTTAAAATTTTAGAATACATTTTTTGGGTAGGCTGTGACTAGACAAAAAAATGTCCCCCTACCCTCCTCTTTTTAAGAGCATAGAAAAACATTTTTTATACGTATTCGAATTTTTAAAATTGGCAAACGGAAGTTTATTTGCCAGACTAAGAATATCCTAAAAGTCTAAAGGATTAGTGTCTCCGATCAGAACTAAATTTGTCCAAAAGTAAGGCATCTTCTGCGCTGGCTGCGCGGTCTTTAAGTAATTCAACTTAGCTTTTTGCAAGGCTATATCTTTAGGATCATTATTTTTTAAATGCTTATAAAAATCTACCATGATTTCTTTAGTAGAATAGTCAGAGACAGACCAAAGTGTTGCTACTAAGCTTGGACAACCAGAATATCGGAATGCCCGCGCCAGTGAGCGAACACCTTCTCCCTGGTATACCCTTCCTGAAGCGGTATGACAAGCACTTAAGACAGTCATATCTGCAGACAAGGTTATGGAATACAAATCTGCTGCTTTTAATAAGAAATCTGAATCTTCTTTTTTACGAGTAAAAATTAGTGCAGAGCTAAGTGGATTATCGGCTGATTCGTAGCCGTGCATGGCTAGATGGAGTATTTTAGTTTTTGGTGCATTTTTTAAAAAAGTTGCTTTTGTAGCGATTTTTTTGATTTTCAAGTCATTCATAATTTCGATCATTTTAAAATGGTTCTTATAAATTATTAGAGGATATAAGCTTATGAAATTTGGTGTTTGGACAAGGCCCCTCAAAGTTACAATTATTTGGCTTTCTGTTTCCCTTTTCAGACATGGCCTAAGATTTTGTGTCACTTAGATATTTTGCCTGAAAGCGGCTGATTTTTTCATAATTACCTCTTTAATTGTACAAATTTAAGATTTTTATTTCTAATC
>CAYXQH010000387.1:0-6232 GCA_964467425.1 uncultured Saprospiraceae bacterium | reverse complement strand
AACCTATCATTATTATTGTCCAAATACTTACATAATTACATAACGATATAACCATATTGTTAATCGTCAGATCTAATGATCTCACCAGTAGCCAAAAGTTCTAAATTGAAAGATTTACTTGAAGATGCATCGTAGGAAGTAGCGTTTGCAGGTTTTTTCCCAGAGACCACATATATTATCCAATCTTCCTCTATAGTCGCTACTGATTGAATTAACGTTTCACCATCTGAATAAGTTCCAGCAATTACTTTTCGATCAATCAAAATACCTTTTTTCGAAAAGGTTGTCAGGACATATTGGTAATTCATCAAAGCTGCTTTCCAATAAATAACAGCAAAGAAGCCATCGGTTTTAGGAATACGCAGACAGGCGATAAATTCAGTCAGATCATCTACCTCATCCGGTTCAATAGGTAAAATATATTTTTGAATAAGAAGTGCCGATAATGGGTCATTTTCTCGGCTAAATGCCGTTGCAGACTCTTCGGTCAGCGTTATTGGTAAGTCTATTTCTGGAAATTTCTCAAGAAAGTGACCAAAGTTTAATTTTTGATTGGTATCCATCCTGTATTTTTCCGCAATTTACGGAAAACCCTTTAATCAGGCACATAAAGCTTCAATTTTAGATAGAAAGCCTGTTTAGCTTTTTAGAATCATTCTAAATAAATCAATAGGTTTTGATGAGGACAAACAATAATTGGGGTTTTGCCTTTAATTAGATAGATTTGTATGCCTTCAAAATAGGTCTGAAAACAAACTAAAAGTGGACTTAATCGTATACCTACTTGCCTCCTATAAATTATTTGAACTAGGTTTTACAACGCTTTTATAAATATTATTAAAAAAAACAAAATGAGTTGGTTAACCAAATTCTTAACTTCTTCGATTGGTCGGAAACTAATCATGAGTTTAACCGGATTATTTCTGGTGCTTTTTCTGACTGTTCACCTAGCAGGTAATCTGCAATTATTAATCAATGATGGCGGTGTTTCTTTCAACACTTATGCCTATACAATGACTAATACTCTTTTGATTAAATTTATCTCGATAGGTAATTTCTTTTTCATTGTATTACATGCCATTCAAGGAATTTTAATCGCAATAACTAATAGAAAAGCCAAAGGTTCGAAATACGCGGTTAGCACTAATGCTACAGCTAGCTGGGCTTCAAAAAACATGGCTTTACTTGGAATATTAATTTTCGCTTTCCTTTGTATTCACGTAGGAGATTTTTGGTGGAAAATGAAATTCACAGATTCAGTAGGCTTGGTTTCTGTAGATAGCATGGATGTGCAGGTAAAAGATTTATACACCAAAGTTAAGCACTCCTTTTCTACCTGGTGGTTAGTATTAATCTACCTGGTTGGATTGGTCGCTTTAGCATTCCACTTATGGCATGGATTCCAAAGTGCATTCCAGACACTAGGAGTTAATCACAAAAAATATACACCATTTATTCAATCTCTTGGAAAGCTATATTCCATAGTTGTTCCAATTGGTTTTGCCATCATCCCGATTATTTATTTCGGAGATAAGATGGAATGGTGGAATTGGTTTTCTTAAAATCAATTTTTCAATTTAAAACGTTATTAATTATTTTATAAAAAAAGTTCTTTCATGAAACTTGACGCAAAAGAACCAGCAGGCGAACTAGACGAAAAATGGACAAAGTACCGTTCTACCATGAATCTGGTTGCCCCTAATAATAAAAGACGTATAGACATTATTGTTGTTGGAACAGGATTAGCAGGAGCGGCAGCAGCAGCTACCCTTGGAGAGTTGGGATATAATGTAAAAGCTTTTACTTTTCATGATAGCCCTAGACGAGCACACTCGATTGCTGCGCAAGGCGGAATCAATGCTGCAAAAAATTATCAAAATGATGGAGACTCTGTCTACCGTCTTTTTTACGATACGATCAAAGGTGGTGATTACCGCTCTCGGGAATCCAATGTTCACCGACTAGCAGAAGTAAGCAGAAACATCATTGATCAATGCGTGGCACAAGGCGTTCCTTTCGCAAGAGAGTACGGAGGTCTTTTAGCCAACCGATCTTTTGGTGGTGTTCAGGTGAGTAGAACCTTTTATGCAAGAGGTCAGACCGGACAACAATTACTACTAGGTGCTTACCAATCGCTTTCCAGACAAATCGCACTTGGAAATGTCGAGATGTACAATCGTCATGAGATGTTGGATTTGGTAAAAATCGATGGCAAAGCCAGAGGGATCATTGCAAGAAATTTATTAACCGGTAAGCTTGAAAAATTTGCAGCACATTGTGTCGTTCTTGCAACCGGAGGATATGGAAATGTTTTCTACCTTTCTACCAATGCAATGGGATCAAATGTAACAGCTGCCTGGAGAGCAGTACGACAAGGCGCTTTGATGGCGAATCCTTGCTACACGCAAATTCACCCAACTTGTATTCCTGTATCCGGAGACTATCAATCCAAACTAACCTTGATGTCCGAATCTTTAAGAAACGATGGACGTGTTTGGGTACCTAATAAAGTTGAAGATGCTAAGGCAATTCAGCAAGGAAAGAAAACAGGATTAGATATTCCTGAAGCAGACAGAGATTATTATTTAGAAAGAAGATATCCTGCCTTTGGAAACCTAGTTCCAAGAGATGTTGCTTCACGTGCAGCTAAAGTCGCTTGCGATGAAGGTAAAGGAGTGGCGCCAACTGGTTTGGCTGTTTTCCTTGATTTTGCATCTGCAATTGACCGTTATGGAAAATCCAAAGCACTTTCTTCTGGAATACATAATCCGGATAAAGCGACGATTACCAAATTAGGAAAAGAAGTTATTAAAGAAAAATACGGTAACCTTTTCCAGATGTATGAAAAAATATCTGGTGAAAACCCATATGAATACCCAATGAAAATTTATCCAGCAGTTCACTATACTATGGGTGGACTTTGGGTAGATTATAATTTAGAAACCAACGTCCCTGGTCTATTTGCATTAGGAGAGGCGAATTTTTCTGATCATGGTGCAAACCGACTTGGAGCTTCCGCTTTAATGCAGGGACTCGCAGATGGCTACTTTGTAATTCCTTATACCATTGGTCAGTTTTTATCTAAAGAAATTAGAACGCCAAAGATTGAAACTTCCGCTCCTGAATTTGAAGCGGCAGCTCAGGCTACAAAAGCATCGCTTCAAAAATTGATCGATATCAAAGGCAATCAATCTGTTGAAAGCTTCCATAAACGTCTTGGAAAAATCATGTGGGACTATTGCGGAATGTCTAGAAGTGCAGAAGGTCTTAAAAAAGGTCGTCAAATGATTCGGGAGCTTAGAGCTGAATTTTATAAAGATGTTTTCGTTCCGGGAACAGCTGAAGAATTCAATCCTGAATTAGAAAAAGCAGGTAGAGTTGCTGACTTTATGGAATTAGGGGAAACCATGATTCTGGATGCTCTGGACCGAAACGAATCTTGCGGTGGGCACTTCCGGGAAGAGTATACTGAAAATGGTGAAGCAAAACGTAATGATGAAGATTACACCTATGTTGCTGCCTGGGAATGGGATGATAATGAGCCTATTGTTCACAAAGAAGAATTGACATTCGAAAACGTCGAATTAAAAACTAGATCCTATAAATAAACCGGTTTTCAGAGTTCGATTTTCGGTGTTCGGCTATTAATACGAGCAAACGAATACCGAATACCGCAACACGAATACCGAAAAAAAATAAGATATGAATTTAACATTAAAGGTCTGGAGACAAGACAGCGCAAAAGATAAAGGTCGCTTCGAAAACCATCAAGTGGTAGCTAGCGAACATATGTCTTTCTTAGAAATGCTGGACGTACTAAACGAAACCTTGATCTCTGAGAAGAAAAATCCTGTTGTCTTTGCGCATGATTGTAGAGAAGGAATTTGTGGAACTTGCAACCTTGTCATCAATGGTAGAGCACACGGCCCACAAAAAGGTACTACCGTTTGTCAGCTTCATATGAGAGCATTCAAAGACGGAGACACTATCGTCATAGAACCGTGGAGAGCTGCTGCTTTTCCAGTGATCAAAGACCTTATGGTTGACAGAAGTTCGCTAGATAAGATCATTCAGGCTGGAGGATATATTTCTATCAATACAGGCCAGGCTCAGGATGCAAATGCGATCCCAATTGAAAAAGATATAGCTGGTGCAGCTTTTGATGCAGCGACCTGCATTGGATGTGGAGCCTGTGTAGCTGCTTGCCCGAATGGATCAGCAATGTTATTTACCTCTGCGAAAATTGCGCATTTAGGTTTACTTCCTCAAGGTAAAGTGGAAGCACAATCAAGAGTACAAAATATGGTTAAGCAAATGGACGAAGAAGGATTTGGAATGTGTTCCAATACCGGAGCTTGTGAAGCAGAATGTCCAAAAGAAATTTCCATTACAAATATTGCAATGCTAAACCGACAATACATGGGCTCCGTACTTGGATCCAAAAAGTCGGTATAAGAGTTTTTAATTTTCCCCGTTAACAAAACACCCAACTTGCTTTAAGCAAGTTAAGATTGAATTTCGGCGCGAAGCAAATGCTTCGCGCCTTTTTTATTTCTTTCAAACAATAAATAATTGCTATCTTCATTCCAAATAAAATCAAAACCTTAGACATGAAAAATTTATACTTAATCTTATTCTGTAGCCTTATTACGGTAAGCCTTTTTGGTCAAAGTAAAAAACAAGCTGCTCCCTTAATCGATCAGATTGAGTCGAAAGTCATTGAATGGCGAAGAGACTTTCATCAAAATCCAGAGCTCTCCAATCGAGAATTCAAAACTGCTGAAAAAGTAGCTAAGCATTTAAAATCTTTAGGCATTGAAGTAACAACAGGCATCGCCCATACTGGTGTCAAAGGTGTATTGCGTGGTGGAAAACCAGGCCCCGTCATTGGCTTGAGAGCAGACATGGATGCACTACCGGTAAGGGAACGCGTTAAACTTGACTTTGCTTCTAAAGTCACTTCCACTTACTTAGGCGAAGAAGTTGGAGTTATGCATGCCTGTGGTCATGATACACATACTGCCATTCTTATGGGTGTAGCAGAAGTTTTATCTAAAATGAAAAAAGACCTTGAAGGAACCGTTGTTTTTATTTTTCAGCCAGCAGAGGAAGGTGCGCCTCCAGGTGAAGAAGGAGGTGCCAAGCTTATGATAAAAGAAGGCTTAATGCAGAACCCAAAGATTGATGTAGTTTTTGGCTTGCATATTAGTTCTGGTTTGGAAGTAGGAAAAATACGTTACAAATCAGGAGGAACGATGGCTGCCTCTGATCGTTTTGTGATCAAAGTAAAAGGAAAACAAACGCATGGTTCTCGCCCATGGTCAGGTATCGATCCAATTACTGTATCTGCTCAGATCATGTTGGGTATGCAAACAATTGTAAGTCGTCAAATGGACTTAACAAATGAAGCTGCAGTGATTACTGTTGGGAAAATATCCGGAGGTGTAAGAAGTAATATCATTCCGGAAGAATGCGAAATGATCGGTACGATTCGAACCCTAGATGTCGACATGCAGAAAGATATCCATGAAAAAATCCGCCGTACTGCAACGAATATTGCAGAGGCTAGTGGAGCAGTCGCAGAAGTTGATATCCAAATTGGTTATCCGGTAACGTATAACAATCCGAAGTTGACCGCTAAAATGTTGCCTACACTTTTTGAGACAGCAGGTGAAGATAATGTGTTGGTCTCTAAGCCTATTACCGGAGCAGAAGACTTTTCTTTTTATGCAATGGAAGTACCCGGTTTATTTTTCTTTCTTGGAGGTATGAAAAAAGGAACAAATCCACTGGATGCTCCGCCACATCATACACCAGATTTCTTTATTGACGAAAGCGGTTTATTATTAGGTGTAAAATCCTTAACAAACCTTACTTTAGACTATATGAAAAGTAACAAGAAGTAAAAAATGAAGTGTGAGGAGTGATCATCAATGACCACTCCTCACCCATCACATTTCACCCCTCACTCCTGTATTTAACTGTTCCAGCAACCATGATTTTTCTGCGACCGATGCAGTAGCTTCTATTTCACTAATCAATTTTATGCGCTTAGTTTTATCCGTTAGGTTAGTCCGCAGCATTTTCTTGACAAAGGAAATCAGATTGGCGTAATTATCTTTGTGATAGCCAATATCTTTTTGACGACTCAGGTAAACTTTAAAACTATCCAACAATGAATCCAGCGCATTGTATTCTCCTAACTCATAATACATGCATAACAACATCCGTC
>CAYXQH010000386.1:0-6234 GCA_964467425.1 uncultured Saprospiraceae bacterium | reverse complement strand
AATTATATGTATTCTAGGCTTTAAACTTGAATATTTTAGGTTCATTTAATTTCATTTATTAGAAAGTATTTATATTTTTGTTAAAGAAATGTAATTTACTCCTCTTGCATTTCAAATCTATCTCACACAAGATCATATCATCTAGCTAGATCAACGCTAAATAAATATCAAGTAAATTAAGTAGACCCGAGCGTATTGCTGTAGAATCATCTCTACTGTGATGGCTTTTTTAAACACAAAACAAAAACATATATACATGACTGTCCAAATGAAATTTAAAAACTTTTTTGTAGCAATTTTAATGATTGCCCTGCCATTTATTATTAACGCTCAATTTACCTTTGAAGGAGAAAGGGTCAATGACTTTTCAAGATCAATTGAGCTGGATTTAAAATTTGAAAAATTTGATGTTTATCAATTTGATCATCAAGCCTTGCGCAGCTTTTTAGATAACGAGGATTTTGAAAGTCAAATAACGCTGAAATTAGATGATGATTACTCTTGGCGAACAAGACTCGTTCCTTTTGATTTGCATAGTGACAACGCTTCTATAAGAGTGCTTTTGGAAGATGGTGAAATAGAGTATCCTGTTCCTAGAAATATAACTTTCTTAGGAGCTGTTGGAGGATCCAATCCTGGTATTTTAAAAGTGCATTCCAATGGAGATTACCTTCGTATATATTTAGATGATGGAAATAATCCGACTTATTTTGTATCCTTATCTAAATATCTAGATGGTGCAGATAGTAACCTCTTTGTTGCTTTCAAAGAAAGAGATCAATTCGCCGATGGTGATGGTCAATGTGGAGCCGACTTATATCCGGATGTAGATAGCGGAGAACCCGCTCATAATCATGATCATAGTGGTCATAACGATGGTGCAAGAAGCGCTGTTGGAGATTGTTTTACTGCGGATATGGGTATTGTCCATGATTATTCCATGTTTGTAGATCAAGGAAGTATTCAAGGATGTATAGATCATGCTGTTGATGTAATGATGGATGTTGCAACGAACTATGATTATGATGCAGGAGGAGCCAATTTTGATGATGGTGTGGAACTCAATATTGTAGAGCAAGTTATTTCAGCTTGTGCGGATTGTGACCCATGGACAGATTCCACAGATCCTGGCGACTTATTAGATGAGTATCGTGTTTGGGGACAAGGTGGTGGTTTTAATGTTCCAATAGACTGGGGACAACTTTGGACGGATAGAGACTTTGATGGAACAACAGTAGGCTTGGCTTATCGGGCTTCGGATTTAATTTGTGGTGGTTCCGCCTATCACGTCCTACAGGATTACACCAATACTGACTGGCAACTACGAGTACTTACTGCGCACGAAATGGGGCATAATATAAATTTGGTTCATCAATCTGGATCTGTTATTATGCGTTCCTCTGTCAATAATACGAATACCTGGCATGCATCTTCTCAGACGACCGGTTCTGCTGAAGTTGTTAATATTTCTGCTTGTACACCTGCTTGTTTTACACCAACCTGTGATGAAGAAGTAACGGATGTTGTTATTACTAATGTTGATGCATCTGGTTTTGATATTAGCTGGACGGCTACAACGGAAGGAAATTATAGACTAAGGGTGAGAGATGAATCCGATATGAGTATTATCCATACCTTGAATACGAGTAGTACAACACATACGAATATAAATCCTGCAGGTTGGATTATCTGTAATACTTACATGGTCATTGTCGAAAATGATTGTGGAGGTAGCGATTATTCAGCGCCTGTTTCTGCTTTGATAAGTAAAACGGATTTAGGATGTGCAGAGTTCTCCGCAGATGAATGTCTAGGTTGGGGAAGTCAAACGATAAACTTTACAGATTTATCGCTGAATGCTACTTCCTGGAGTTGGGACTTTGGTGATGGAAGTGCTTTATCAACGCTTCAAAATCCAGCACATACCTATTCAACTGCTGGTGTTTATGATGTCGTCCTGACTGTAAATGGTGGAGCACATACAACTACTAAGACTTCTTTTATTACTATTCTTCCAGCAGGTCTTGCCCCTCCTTATTTAGTAGCTGATGGAGGCAATATGAACGATAATGATTTTGGAGCCAAGTCAACTTCTTCTTGTGGAACTATTATCTGGGAAAGAGGTGTGCCTACTTCTAATTATTTCTCTCAGCCAGCTGGGGATAATGCCTGGGTTACCTTCTTAGATTCAGATTTAGGAAGGATGGATGATGGGGCTTATTTATATAGCCCTGATTTTGACTTTGGTGCATCAGGAGATTATACACTTTGTTTTGAATTAGGTATGGAGATCCAGTTTTGTAATGGTCCATTTGCTGTTCAGGTTCAATATTCTACTGATGGAGGAGGCGCTTGGACTAGATTAGGGGCTCATGGTGATCCAGGGTGGTATAATAGAGGTCCAACTTCCGGAGGATGTGCTATTTGGACTACTATATTTGCAGATCAGACAGGCTGGACCTTCACGGGGCAAGGAACTGATTATGATTATGATGTTTCCTTCTTGGAAGGTAATTCTAGCGTAATCTTCAGATTCGCATTTGAAGTCCGAGGTAATGCATCAAGCGGTTCAGGATATACAAGAGATGGAGCAAAGGTGGATGATTTTAAAATAAATTTTGTAGCGGACCCTTTACCTGTTGAACTAATAACATTCGATGGAAAACTGGATCAAAATCAAATTCAATTAGATTGGCAAACGGCTACAGAAAACAATAATGATTATTTTTTAATCGAAAAATCTACGGATGGTCGTACTTTTGAAAACCTCGGCACAGTTCAAGGTGCAGGTAATTCTTTTGAAATTAGAGATTATAGAATGATCGATAAAGAACCTGCAATCGGTGTTAATTATTATCGGTTAACACAATTTGATTTTAATGGAGATTATTTTGTAAATGAAAAAATTGTTGCAATAGAATACTCCTCTGATGGCGAAATTTCCGTTCTTCCAAATCCGGTTAAAGGCAAGCAAATCCAGCTAGTTTATGAAACTAATATTGCTGGTAAATTAAAAGTCGATATATATACTGCGACAGGACAATTAGTTAGACAGTTAAACTTACAAGCTTCAGCTGCAAGAAATATCTATGATATTAATTTAGCCGATTTAAGCAATGGAGTTTATATTTTAAATACGACTCAACAAGAAAAAAGTCAAAGCCTTCGTTTTGTGAAAACGAATTAAATTTAAAAAATAAAAGTATTTTAAAAAGCCGATGTTGATCTTTTCAACATCGGCTTTTTGGGTTTTTATCAAATGGTCGAAGATGTGTTTTTGTATGGCTCTCAGGGTGTCGAATTTATTTTCGGTATAAATATTGTTCTGTCTTTTTTGACTCGAATTTCCGATCACTGGAATAAGTAGTTTGCCCCCAAATTAAATAAACATAAAGTTTAATTTTAAAAATCAACTTTATGTGCCTCCAAAAAAAAAGTATTCTCACTACTGTAATTTTATGTCTTTTTGCCTGCTCTGTAACTGCACAGAAAAAAATCTTTCAGGCCAACAAAATTTCTAATTTATACAAGACTGCGCTTTCTAGTAATTTTTCCAAATTTGAAACGTATCAAATGGACGGAAATAGACTTAGCCAGGAATTTAATCAACCGGACTTTGACCATCTTATCCAATTGGAGTTCGGTGATGATTATCAATGGGAGTTTGAATTATATCCAGCTGATATGTTTGATGAAGACGCGATAATCAGAGTCTTAACAGAAGATGGTGAAGTTTTCCAACCTGTACCCAGAAATATTTCTTTTAAAGGAAATGTAAGAGGGAACCCTCAGCAACAAGTGAGCCTCCTAGTGCATGATAATTATATTTACGGACATATCACCGAAGGGAATCAACGAACTTATATTGTTTCAGCAAATAGATATGTTGAAACGGCATCACCTAATCATTATTTGATATTCGATAGTGAAGATGAATTTATAAATGAGATAGGAGAATGTGGTCATGACTATTACCCGGAATATAATACTCAAGAAGATGTACATCATGATCATAATCATGGAGGAAATGATAGAGCGGTAACTGGATTATGTTATGATGTAGAGCTAGGAATTGCTTCGGATTATTTGCTCTTTGCAGATAAAGGTAGCACTGTTCAAGGAGCAATAGATCATGTAGTTGGTGTAATGATGGATGTTGAAACGGATTATACAACGAGTGATATGGATGATGCGTTAGAGTTCGAAATTGTCGAGCAGGTTATTTCTACATGTGCATCATGCGACCCCTGGACTTCATCGACTTCGGCGAATGATTTCCTTGACGACCTAACTAGTTGGACGAATAACGGAGGATTTAATAATTCAGTGGACATGGCTCAACTTTGGACAGATCGTGATTTTGATGGATCAACTGTAGGCTTAGCTTTTACAGCAGCTAATCTGTTATGTGTTCAGGCTTACCATGTACTACAGGATTTTACTGCTACAGCAAGTCAGCTTAGAGTGATGACTTCACATGAGATTGGTCATAATCTTAATGCTGTTCATGATGCCGGTTCAGGAGATATTATGGCTCCATCTGTGAGTAGCAGTACTACTTGGTCTGTGGCTTCAAGTACTGCAATTAACGCTTCAGTAGATGCAGCAGCTGGTTCGTGTATTGTTGCTTGTGCAGCTACGCCATGTTCTCCCGTTGAAGATGTAAGTATTTCTGCAATTACATCAACAGGTTTTACCATTGAATGGACCGCGACAACTGAAGGGGATTACAGATTACAGGTAAGAGACGAAGAGGATTTTAGTGTCATCCATACCGTAGCTTTGAGTTCTTCTGCCTCCATGGTGATTAGTCCGACAGGTTGGGAGGAATGTCATAATTATATGGTAATGGTAGAGAATGATTGTGGATCAAGTGTCTATAGTGCACCGGTTTCTACCTTAGTTTCCGATGTCGATCAAGGATGTGCCGAGTTTAGCGCAGATGAATTACTGGATTGGGGATCACTAACTGTTAATTTTACAAATAATTCAATCAATGCCACTTCTTGGTCCTGGGACTTTGGAGATGGTAATACTTCAACAGATGAAACACCAAGCAATACGTATTCAAGCCCTGGTTATTATGAGGTGTCTTTGACTGTAAATGCTGGAGCACATACCAAGACCAAATCAGATTATATTTATGTATTACCAACAGGACAAACAGTGCCTTATACTTCAGCTGATGGAGGAAATATGAATAGTAGTGATTTTGGAACCACTTCTAATACTGCAGGAAAAACATCTCTTTTTGAAAAAGGAATCCCAACTAATTATTTTACGAATAGTACTAATTGCTGGGTAACAGATCTCGACGGGGATATGACTGCTGAGAATCATGAAATGAATTTATATAGCCCCGAATTTGACTTTTCTGATGCTACTGCCGCTTCACTTTCATTTGACCTTGGAATGGAAGTCCAATATGCGAATGGGCCTTTAGGGATACAAGTACAATATTCAACGGATGGTGGAAGTGTATGGACAAAACTAGGAGCTGATTCTGATGTATCTTGGTATAACAGAGGGCCAAATTCAGGCGCTCAGTTAGAAGCTGCCTTGTTTAGTGATCAAATGGGATGGACAATTTTAAGTTCCGGCGGAAGTAATTATTCTCATAATATTGATGCTTTAGCTGGAAATTCTTCTGTGACCTTTAGGATCGCTTTCCATATAATGACTGGTTTTCCCGCAAATGGATATACTAAGGCTGGAGTGATGATTGACAACTTTGAAATCTCAGCGACTTTATTACCTGTTGAATTGATCAGTTTTAATGGTGTTGTAAAAAATGAAAAAGTAGTGCTCCATTGGGAAACAGAATCTGAAATTAACAATGATTATTTTTTAATAGAAAGATCGACTGATGGTCAGAATTTTGAACCCTTAGCGAGAGTAGAAGGCAAGGGCGATTCTTTTGAAAATGAAATGTACCAATTAGTAGATCAAGAGCCAATAAAAGGAGTTAATTATTATAGACTCACTCAAATTGATTATGATGGAAAATATTCTATTTATGATGAATTAGTTGCGGTAGAATTTCAAGGTGAAAATAAAATTGCAATAGCACCAAATCCAACAAGGAACAACCAGTTAAACTTATTTTATCAGTCAAACACAGCTGGTGAATTGGTGATTGAGATCTTTAATTCTGCTGGACAAGTTGTTAAAACTGAAAAACTGGAAGCTTCCAAAACAAGAAACCTTTTTGAAATACCTTTAATAGGATTACCT
>CAYXQH010000385.1:0-6264 GCA_964467425.1 uncultured Saprospiraceae bacterium | reverse complement strand
CGTTTGCCTGGAACAGATGCAAAGTTTCACACCCTTTCTGATTATAAAGAAGCAAAAGCTTTAGTAATTATTTTTACCTGTAACCATTGTCCGACCGCACAAGCTTACGAAGAACGGATCAAGGATATCAGCAAGGATTACCAATCTAAAAAGGTTCAGGTGATAGCGATTTCACCCAATAGCCCTTTAGGTCTTCTACATGAAGAACTCGGCTTTTCTGATCTTGGAGATACCTATGAAGATATGGTAGTTCGAGCAGAAGCTCATTCGTTTAATTTTCCATACCTCTATGATGGCGATGATCAGAAAGTTTCTTTAGCCTATGGTCCTGTTGCAACGCCTCAGTGTTTTGTTTTTGATGAAAATAGAATATTAAAATATGTCGGTAGGGTAGACGGTTCCGAAAAACCAGGCACTGCAAAAGGAGAAGATTTAAGAAATGCCATTGATGCCGTTTTGGTTGGAAAAGAAATTGCTGAACCTACAACTAAAACATTTGGTTGTTCAACTAAATGGGGATGGAAAACCAAACTCCGTACAAAAGTAGATAAAGAATGGGGAGAGAAGGAGGTGACAATAAATGAGCTTTCGATGAAAGGTATTTCTGGATTAATGAAAAACGATAGTAAACAACTCCGACTCGTAAATGTCTGGGCAACCTGGTGTGGGCCTTGCCGTTTAGAGTATCCCGAATTTGTTGTCATTCAAAGAATGTTTGGCGCCAGAGATTTTCAATTCGTTTCCATCTCTGCTGATAAACTGTCAAAAAAAGAAAGTGCATTAAAGTTTTTGAAAGAAGTAAATTCTGCCTTGCCAAATTACATTGCCGAAAGTGAGGATAAATACAAGCTAATAGAAGCTATCGACTCCGAATGGGATGGAGCCTTGCCATATACTGCGCTCATCGAACCAGGTGGAAAAATTGTCTGGCGCCATCAAGGCGAAGTAGATTTTCATGACTTAAAAAAAGTAATCGTCGATCACCCAATGATAGGGCGCGTGTATTAGTTTCCCGAAGAGATAGCGAACTTTAAGTTGTTTATTTAAGTACTAAATAAATAGGGACATAGTTTTCAATGCTAAAAGTTAGGAAAATCGGCCTTTTACTTTTTAGTAAAAATCAATTTGAAATTCGTTAAAAATTATAAATTGCTTGAGCCTTTTTAATGCTCACATCAATTATTAATGTTAAATAATCAATGACTTAAAGGTGAATAATGAACTCAAAGGCGAGTTTTTAGAATTTAGGATTTCGAGTTGATTTTTGCGTAAAAAAAGTAAACAGCCTTGGGTTTTTTGTTTCTTTTTGTGCTAAGACAAAAAGAAAATTGTTTTAAGAAAAAAATTAAACAAATGAAACAAACCCTCTTCCTCTTCCTAGTTCTTTCCATGACCTGTGCTCCTGAAAAAACACCCGTTTCTTCAGATGAAACGCCTCCTAATATCCTTTTCCTTTTTACAGATGATCAAACCTATACCGCCATTCGTGCTTTAGGAAATAAAGAAATTTACACCCCTAATTTAGATCGCTTAGTGAATAATGGAACCTCCTTTACGCATGCCTATAATATGGGCGGTTGGAATGGTGCTATATGTACAGCATCGAGAGCTATGATAATTTCAGGACGCTCTCTTTGGAGGGCGAATGAGTTTCGACAAAAATGGAGCGATAAAGATTCTATGGCTTTAGAAATGACTTGGGCAAGATTAATGGAGCGCCAGGGGTATGATACCTACATGTCTGGAAAGTGGCATGTCGCTGCACCAGCAGATAAGATTTTTCAAAAGGCAAAACATATTCGTCCTGGTATGCCTGGCGATGCATGGATAAGACCCGGCTATTCTAAAACCTTAAATAAAGTGAAAAAAGCATTGGCTGATGGCAGCGATTTAAACGAAGCGATGCCCCCTGGCTATCATCGACCAATGGATGAAAAGGATAATTCCTGGTCTCCAACAGACACTACCTTTGGAGGTTTTTGGAAAGGCGGAAAACACTGGAGTGAAGTGTTGAAAGATGATGCATTGGAGTTTATTCAGGAAGCAGAAAAAAAAGAGAATCCCTTTTTTATGTATCTCGCTTTTAATGCACCACATGATCCTCGGCAAGCACCGCAGTCCTATATCGATAAGTATCCTTTAGATAAAATAAGTGTTCCGAAAAACTGGCTACCGGAGTATCCGGATAAAGATAGCATCGGTTGTTTTGCTGGTTTGAGAGACGAAGCATTAGCACCATTTCCTCGAACGGCTTATTCCATTCAAAAACATATTCAGGAATATTATGCCATCATATCTCATCTGGATACACAGGTCGGGGAAATATTAGATGCACTTACTACTTCTGGTAAAATGGAAAACACGTATATATTTTTTACTGCAGATCATGGCTTATCTGTTGGACGACACGGGCTAATTGGAAAACAAAATATGTATGATCATAGTATGCGAGTTCCCTTGGTGGTCTGTGGTCCGGATATTCCTAAAGGTAAAAAAGTAGAGGCTGATGTTTATCTGCAAGACATCATGGCATCAAGCTTGGATTTGGCTAAAATTAAAAAACCGAATTATTTGGAGTTTAATTCTTTATTGGATTTAGCAAAAGGAAGCCAGTCGAAAAGTCATTATGAAAGTATCTACGGAGCATATATGAATTTGCAACGAATGGTTCGAAAAGATGGCTTTAAATTAATTTACTATCCAAAGGTCGATAAAACGCTATTGTTCGACTTGAAAAAAGATCCCGAGGAAATGAATAATCTGGCAGATGACCCAAGTTATAAATCAAAAAAAGAAATGCTTTTTGAAGAATTGCGAAAACTCCAGATTCAAATGGATGATCCATTAAAATTATAGATTCAAAAGCATGGTTTTATAAAATCGAAAATCCTCCGTATATTCCATCACTCTTAACAAAAAAACAATTAAAATTATGAAAAATCTATTCGAAACTAAAGACACTGCAGATACTATCGATCGAATTAACCAGCTCACGGCAGATACTCAACCACAATGGGGTAAAATGAATGTCGGTCAAATGATGGCGCATTGCAGCGTTGCCTATGACATGGCTCTCACTGACAAATACCCTAAAGCTGGAGCAATAACACGATTCATGTTAAAGCTTTTCGTAAAATCAGCAGTTGTTGGTCCCAAGCCTTATCCAAAAAATGGTCGAACGGCTCCAGAGTTTGTCATTAATGATGAAAGAGATTTTGAAACGGAAAAGAATCGACTTATAGATAACTTAAAAAAAGTACAGGAATTAGGTGCAGGCCATTTTGATAATAAAGAATCCGTCTCATTTGGTAAGCTTACAAAAGACGAATGGAATGTCTTGTTTTCAAAGCATCTGGATCATCACTTAACTCAATTTGGTGTATAATTAAACAACATGAGAAAAGTAATTGTTTTTCTGAGCTTCATATTGGTGTTAATCTCTTCCTGCGAAAATCCAGGGGAGTTATTTGAAGATGCGATTTGCATTACAAATATTTCTACCATTGATTCGAAAGATGGCTTGCAGAAAAATAAGACTGTCATTATTCGAGCAGGTAAAATTGAAAAAATTACAGCAACAAGCGACCTGAAATTATCTCCTCAAAATAAAATTATCGATGGTACTGGAAAGTTTTTAATTCCAGGCTTATGGGATGCACATGTACATTTTGCATACATGGAAGATCTTGCACCATCCATGTTTAATTTGTTTCTACATTTTGGAATAACCAGTGTTCGTGATACCGGAGGAAAGATTGATTTCGTGAAAAAGTGGAAAGACAAATCTTTGGAAAATCCAACCACGGCACCAAGAGTAATGATTACTGGTCCTTTAATGGATGGAATGCCTAATGTCTATGATGGTAGTACGCCGGAACGGCCTCCACTCTCGATAGGAACAGCAACAGTTGAGGAATCCTTGGTTTTAGTGGAGCAATTGGATAGTATTGGCGTTGATCATTTAAAAGCCTATGAAATGCTTAGCCCGGAACAATTTGTAGCCATTACTGATCGAGCAAAAGAAAAAGGATTAAAAGTCACTGGACATGTTCCTTTGAGCATGGATGTTATCACAGCATCTAACGCTGGATTAAATAGTATGGAACATTTACGAAACCTCGAAATGTCCACAGCAAAAAATGCGGATGAATTATTAGCTCAAAGAATTAAATTATTAGAACTAGGCAAAAATGATGAAGGGGGCGTTCTTCGTTCAAATATTCATGCTTCCCAGCGACGCGAGGCAATTGATAATACCGATCCAGAACAAACTCAAAAGGTGCTTTCTGTTTTAGCTAAAAATGATACCTGGCAAATACCAACTTTTATGGTGATGACCTCTTTTGTAGAACAGCCTTTTGGAAACCCGGAGTGGCAGGAAACATTTGAGTATTTACCTGAAGCAATAGAGCAAAAGTGGATAGAAGGTACAAAGCAGGCGTTAAGCATGGAAGTGTCAGAAGACAAAAAAAAATATCGAGATTGGTTCTTTGATATGGTTGGGCAACTCCACAAATCAGAAGTAGAATTGATGGCAGGGACAGATTGTCCTATCTTTTTTCTGACGCCAGGCTATACCCTGCACGAAGAATTAAGAATGTTGGTCAAAGCCGGATTGACTCCAGCCGAAGCCTTAAAAACGGCAACCTATAATCCAGCCAAATACTTTGATATGGAAAATGAATTAGGATTAGTCGCAGAAGGTATGATAGCAGATCTCCTTATTTTAAATGCAAATCCATTAGAAGATATTTCAAACACCAAAAAAATAAACGCAGTATTCAAACAAGGCAATTTGTTCGACCGACAGGCACTCGACAACCTACTAGCCAAGTAATAAATAATTCCGTGCAACCCCGCCCGCCTGATCGTCGGATCGGGCAGGTCTGTGTGTACTCCGTGAGACTCTCTGTCAAAAAAGAAGTCAAATAAACATGATTAAAAAACTAATGATACTATTTCTAAGTACACTCTTTTTTACCCATTGTAATCTCCCAGATCACTATTTCGAAAAAAAGCCAGATTGCGTAAATGCCAGTATGGTCACCAACTGGGGCGCACCAATTAATGCAGATTACCAATCAAAAGTAAGAGACATTCTTCAAACCACATCACCTCAAGATTTTAGATATTTTTTCGTGACCTTTATCGACGAAGGTCCTAGCTCTTATATGATGACAAATTTTAGAAACGAACAATATTGTTTCGAAGCGAAGCTATTAGTGAATGATTGGAATAAATTAGCTGGAATGAAAAGGGTGAATGGCAAAGCTTACCCTAAAGAATTATTTGATTTAAAATGGAAATTGCAAACGATTGGAGGTAAACCCGAAATTCTTTACGTAGATATGCATGATATTATAGATTGATCTAAAGCGGTTATGAAGAAATGAAGATGAAAAAAATAATGTGGTTCGTTTTTATATGGCTTTTTCTGATGAATTGTAACGATGAGAATGAAAACAAACTCACCATTGCGACTGCTGCAAATATGCAATATGCTATCAAAGTTTTGACCAAAGACTTTACAAAAGAAACAGGCATTGAATGTGTTACAGTTATTAGTTCCTCTGGAAAGTTGACTGCTCAAATTCACCAAGGTGCACCATTCGATATTTTTCTTTCCGCTGATATGAAATATCCAAATGCACTTTTCGATAAAAAACTGGCAATAGATGCTCCGGAAATATATGCCTACGGAAGCTTAATACTCTGGACGACTAAAAAAGATAGCCAACCTTCCATAGAATCACTTTCCAAGTCAGAAGTTAATCACATTGCTCTGGCCAGCCCTATAACTGCTCCATATGGAGTAGCCGCTACGGAGGTATTAAATCACTTTAATCTTTTTAAAAAAGTAGAAAGTAGACTCGTTTATGGAGAAAGCATTGCACAGACTAATCAGTTTATTACAACACAAGCCGCAGACTTAGGCTTTACTTCCAAATCCGTTCTGTTTGCTCCAACCTTAAAAGAAAAAGGACAATGGATAGAGATTCCTGCTAATCTATACACACCTATTGCTCAAGGTCTTGTTATTTTAAAATCGCCAGAAAAAAATACGGAGCAAGCTCAAAAATTTAAGGACTTCCTCATTTCTTCTAAAGGCAAAGAAATTTTAAATAACTTTGGTTATAAAACTACTAAACTCAATTAAAGAACGTTATGAGTCGAATCATACCTTTTTTAATTCTGTATTTTCAGTTTAAAAAAATCATATTTAGAGGGTTAGGAATGACAAAATAGGTGGGAGCGGGTGCCTGC
>CAYXQH010000384.1:0-6265 GCA_964467425.1 uncultured Saprospiraceae bacterium | reverse complement strand
AAGAAAAAATTTATGCATTGGTCTTGTTATTTTCTTAAATACCGACACCTTACCTTTTTGCCAGCATCAATAAATTTTTTAATATTTTTTTCGCCAGCATCAACTTTTACAATTGAAAAATTTGCGCTTTCTACTTTCATAACTCTGCCCCAGCCAGCGGATTCAATACGTTCTGAAAATACTCCGTTAACCTCTTCCTGATGGATTACAAAAAACTCAATAAATGTTTTTCGAGTGAGTCCCATTCTACTTCCAGCAGCAATCAATAATGACTTTGCCTTCGATTTGCTTTCACTCGTCGGGCGAACAACAGCCCAGCCTTGATCTGGAAAAGCTTTTTCCAAAAGAACAATTGTGCTGGTCTTGATCGCTTCCGGAGAGGGATAGGTGCCTTTTAGGTTTTTATAAGAGGAGATTGCTGGTTTGGTGGAGTTTGCCAAACCAATATCAGATGAGAGATTAGCCCAACCTTTTCGTTTTACTTTTTTTATTTGTATTACTTTGTTTGCGACAATCGAACTTTTTAGTTGACCATTGTTTGTGTTATACACATTTAAAGTAAGCTTCTTGGATTTATGATCATAGGTTCCTTCTATTTCATAATCCGCTCTAATCTCTTCGTCTTGTTCTACTATTTTGCCGTCAATAAATTCCTCTGATTTTTGATATTCTTTTTCTTGGTCGGCTGCACTAGCTGCAACCAAATCATTATCAACTCTGGAAAGTTTATAATTTTTATCGACCATTTGGACGACATAATTACGGGCTATTCGAGCAAAGTCTTTATTTCCTGAAGTAACCGTAAATGGTTTTACAGTAACATATAAAGTATCATATTGAGCGTGAACATCAAGAAGGCTTAAAGTGAAAATTAAAATCAGGATGTACTTCATCTACTGGTTTGTTTAGGTTTTGAGGAAAAATAGCATGCTGCGTGTCGAATGATAGGTGTTCTTTCCATTCAAAAATATTAAAATAATATAAAAAAAATCCCCTAATTCATCAAAATAACATTGCTTTAACTTAGATATTATTAAAATCGATTATTCAAACTACAAAAAGGTCTTTATTATTAATACTTTTACTTTGAAAGATGTAACCTTTACAAACTAACTTTTTATAGCTATGAACTATTTTTTTCAATTATTTTTATGCTGTATCTTTTTATTTCCTGCTTTAGAAACTGATGCTCAGATTTACGAACGCCGAGGTCAGGTTATTTATCTTGAAGGAGGCGGTCCTGCAGTTGCTTATTCTATAAATTATGAATGTCGTTTTTTTCAAAAAACCGGAGGTCTTGGTGGTCGAATCGGATATGGTGGTACTTCTTTTTGGCACGCTATCCCTATTAATATTAATTATCTGCTAGGTAAAAAAAATAAAAACCATTTCCTGGAATTAGGTGCTGGCCTTACTTTTTTTAACTATACTGGAGAAGATATAATTCGTACTGAATCCAAAGAGTCTCAAGTCTTGACTACGTTCACTGTGATGTATCGGCTGCATCCACGATATGGAAAGTTCTTCTTTAAAATCGGTTTAATCCCTATGTTTGGAGATATACCGGGAATTGATGATCCAAGTGTAGACAAAGTCGTTTGGTTTGGAATGGCCGTAGGTCGCGCGTTTTAATCTTTTTTAATCCCTTCAATATAAGTGTTGCTAATAGACCTCATGGATTGTTGTCGTGCTTTTTGAATATCGACATTATCTTTATACACTTTATTTAAAAAAGCCATCTTCTTAGATGTTTGCTCATCTACTTTTTCTGTTACGGATTGCAGCAATCGTTTCGCATCTTCTTTGCAAGGAGAATTTACATCCACCTGGCCTAAGGTATTGATAGCGTCTTTGAAATTCTTTTTAAGAATAGAAACTTCTGCGCTTTTTATAAGTGCCTGGCAGTTTTGAGCTTGATAACTGTTGTATGCTTGGTCTAGTATTCCTTGATTCGAAATTTTGCATTCAGATTGTTCAGGTAATACATGTAACATCGCAACCGCTTTTTGATACTCATTATTTTGCATCGCTTTTTGCGCATCCGCGATAATCGTCTCACATTCTTCATCAAAGTATACGGCAATTTTTTCCTGCGTTTCTTTTATGAATTTTTTATAGGCATGAGTTTGCGGGCGAATGCTGTTAATCGCTCGATTAATCGCTGCTTTTTTCGTCTTTCCATGACCAGAGAGTCTTCTGTTATAAACGGTGAAATCCTGATTCGAAAAAACATTTTTCACTAAAAGACTTAACTCTAGTTGAACCGTTTGGTCGGTGCGAATGCCTTCTAGTTTTCCAAACTCAATGATACTTAACATAGGATAAACGGCAAAGGTACTGCCTTTTCGATTCGCCACATCGTTTTGAGTAAAAATGCTAATGACTTTTCTTTCCAGTTTTGGTCGAATGCTTGAGGATAATTCGCGATCAAGACGAGGCTGCATAATGCGTAAATCCAAATCTTTTACGATAGAATCCGTCTGCGCAAATGAAGCAGCACTAAATAATAAAAAGAAAAAAAGGAATCTATAAATCATCTTGCTAGTTTAATTAATCGTAATATAAATTTTTGTACCCACAACATCTCTCGTTACATCGAAGCCTTGTTTTTTTAGAAAGCTACGAAGCTTTGCTGCAAACTTTGTAATTCTATAATTTCTGCCAGAAGTGTCTCGTACAGGAATTTTGACTTGATCAAAAATCATTTTCGTTGCCGTTACACCTTGTAAATGATAGCTGTTGTTAAACGCATTGTTTTCAATCCATTCTTCAATTAAATCAGAAAGTAAATCACCATCTGCTGTTTCAGTATCCATGTCCGATTCTGCGTTTTCGTCAAAGCCGATATTAAGAACAACGGTTCTTCCTGCTTTGATAGCTTGTTCAAATTTTGATCGAATATTTTGAGTGAAATCTTTTATAAAAATTTCAATAGCTCTTTGTGTTAGTTTTTCAAAATTATAAGATTTATATCGTTTAGTAGTTCCAACAGAACTTGCCAATGTCTCACCAGAGAAAGCATCAAAAGCAGTAGCGGTTACTGTAACAGAGCTACCATTAGTGTATTCTGCGATCGCAGCTTCGATTTCTACATAAATGTCAGCGCCTGATAATTCTATAACTCGTTGTTTGATCGAAGATTGATTGTTGGCCATGACTTGCTCGTCCATTTGGACTTGCTTAATCTTTGCTCTAAAATCAATGGTGGAAATACCCTCTGCATCTAATGCATCTTTTACCTTGGTAACTGCAACACGCAAATTAAGCATATTGTCTTGCTCATAAACGGTTCGAAGTTGTTTGCCTTCTTTTGCAAATGGGATGACCATCACAGTTGGACCGACGGAGGCCTGTAGCGATTTGGGTTGCGCCATCGCAGATTGAAAGATAAAAAGGCAGAATAAAAGTTGGACTAATTTCATGTTGAAAAATAAATTTCTATGCTTGTTTTAAGGCTTGTATATAAATACTTTACAAAAAACGTCTTTTTATAACTCTGATGCACGGTTTTAGCCTTGTCTTGACTTTTCCTTAACGTCGTTTGAGCATGAAAAACCCAAGAATAAAGACTGCTCCGAGGAGAAATAACCAAAACTTCATGTCAGAAGATCCAGAAGACTGGATGGGTGATAAATCCCCCAGGTGAACAAAAGCTGCCCAATAATAAGGGTGTTGCTTTGCTTTTGGCTGCTCTTCCAGATATTTTAATTTAGCCTTCTGCAAGGCTTTACTCTTGTTAATACCATTATCGAGATTTTCGTAATAATCAATCATGATTTGAGAAGTCGCTTCATCTGCGGCTGGCCATAAGCTCATGGTTACACTTGGACATCCAGCTTGCGCAAAGGCGCGGGCAAGACTGATTACACCTTCCCCATTATAGATTTGCCCAAGGCCGGTTTGGCAAGCACTAAGCACAGCCATTTTGGCATTGATATCTAAAGCGTAAATATCTTCTGTGGTCATGTATTGCTGATCCGCAAAAAATATTCTACTATCCATTGGATCATCTTTATTCAGGCAGGCATGTGTAGAAAGGTGAAGGATTTCAGCATTTGAAACTAAATTGACAAAAGCTTTTTTCGTTGCATTCTTTCCAAGTCGAACTTCGCCATCAAAATAGGGAGCGATACCTTCTAGTTCAATTTGATTAAATCCTAATTGACCAAGAATGGTGTTTTCGCTAAAACAAGATCTGGAAGCTAGTTCCTTTCCTTGAAATTCTGGAGCAAATCCAGCAAAAGGAATTAAAGTTGTTTCCTGTTCCTGAGCTCTCTTGTTTAAAAGTAATTTGCTGGAGTTCGCATAGCTGATTGCATATTTGTTAATCAGGTATGGTAGATTATGTGGGCTAAAATCAATCGCTTTATTTTCGACCGGATCAAACAGAAGTAATTCAAAAGGCACTAGCCACAAAGAACCGTCAGGTATGATGATCAATTCTTCAATAGTCTCATCCACATGACTTAACGATTTATCTAAAGCGAGGCCGTAAATTAAACCTGCGTTTTTTGTGAAATTATCAAAAGACTTTTGTGCGTCCTTTTTAAAGTCTTGGGACTGAATGTCTTCTCGTAGTTTTAAAACACTGGAATTGACTTGCTTTAAGTTTTCTAATCTTTCGATTTGAAAATCATCACCTGTCATCGTAAAAGCAAAAGCATATTTTTCACCAAAGAAATATTCGACCATCGCAGCATTTCGCTTTCCCAAAAATTGCTGTAGACTATCCATAGCAATGGTTGGTGGTGCATACTTCAGGTACTCGTATTTTGGATAATAAGTTTTTAAGGAGTCTTGTAAAAAAAACAAAGCCTGGCTCAAGGCAAATAACTTTCCTTCATCATTTTTCTTTCTTTTGCTATTGTCCTCGGCGTTTTTAATTCTTTGATTAAGCTGCGCAATTTTTATTTTTAAATGCTGCTCTCGGTTTAAGATATCAGGAGGTGCATTACTAAAGATTCTGGCTTTGGATTCTAAAATAGTACTGGTTAGAATCATTGCTTTCCCTTTTTCTGCGATAGAAAAGACACGGTTCCTATACTTTTTGTTTCTGGTGACCCGATAAAGTTTTAAAGAAGCCTGAATAGCTTTCTCGCTAAGCACGGTGATTTGTTGACTAAGTTGAAGTTTAGAATATTCAGAGGTGTATTTTTTACAGGCGAGGTCTAAAATTTCAATTGCTCGTTCATAAGACATAAGAGCGGCTAAAAGTTTATTTTCATCTTGACTTGATTCCAATAATAAATTTCCTTTTGCTTCGAAAATTGGAATAGCCAACGTATTAGAAATAATATCAGAAGAATTAGGATTGCTTAATAAGTCTGCATCGTTAAAGTCTGAGGCGTTTGAAATAAGTCCTCTTTGATAGGATTGTAATGCTTCTTCAATTTCTTCTTTTCCCTCAAATGCTTTTCCTAAATCTTTGTACGTTTCAGAAATGCCAGGATGTTTTTCACTTCCGCCTTGTCCTTTCTTTTTTTGAACTATAGCTTTTTGAAAATAAATAATTGCCTGGTCATAATCTTGTCTATCTAGAAATTTTCGCCCCATATCCTGAAAGTACTTTCCTTCTTCATCGCTGTTTTGGACTGTGTTCGCTTTTTCATAATCCTTTTTAGCTTCGACTACAGGATTTAATAATTCCGGATAATACTTTGATAATATTTCGATGGCTTCCTCCTCCGAAACATCGATATCCATGATACTTTGTAAAACTTCTTCTTTGCTAGGTTTATTATCCTGACTAAAGCTATTGAAGCTGCAGAACAATAAGAGTAGTAAAAGAAAAACTTGTTGTTTAATCATCATGCATTCAAGATAAAATATTTTTTTTAAAAAGCCGGACTAGAGAAAATTCAATAGCCCGGCAGGATAGTTTTCGAAGCTTAAAAAGGCTACGAAAGAGAGATGTTAGGTCTTTATTATTCTATTTGTTTTTTGAAATTTTCATTAGGCTCTCATTGCTTGATTAAGGTTTTGTAAATCTAGTCCTAGTCCAAGAGCGACCTGGAGAAGCATCGCTTTTTCGCTGGCATCAACATGCCCATCGGAATGTGCGATTGCTGTTAAATATTTAAAGAGGACTGTCTTTCCTTCTTCGTTTAATAAGTCTTTGAGTAAAGCGGTTAATGATTGTGTGTTCGGAAGATTTTTGCTTTCTACCACCGCTCTAAATTTATTTCTATCAAAATCCGGGAATATTTTCGAACCTATTAATTCGGCTATATTAATTTCTGCCGGATCAACTTTTCCGTCTGCTTTA
>CAYXQH010000383.1:0-6297 GCA_964467425.1 uncultured Saprospiraceae bacterium | reverse complement strand
TGCTTTACTTACCAATTCTGGATTTACTGTATACCCTATAGTAAGGTTTCTCAAAGCAGTATAAGAAGCATCCTGAACCAATGCACCATGTGCATTTCTAGTCTGCTGATAATGTCTTCCTGTTGCATCTTCAATACCATCACCTTCAGCATCAAAGCTAGCTCTTAATCTACCACCAAATTGTGATTCCCAGTAAATTGGGTCGATATTGTATACTTCTGCTCCTTGTGATCCTTGAAACTGAAGTGTAAGGTCAAAATCCTTATAGCTTACTGAAGTATTCAATCCCCAGTAAAAATCCGGAGTAGCTGATCCTAACTTGACATAATCATTTTCAGGATCAATTTGACCGTCACCATTTTGATCTACTACATAATATTCAGAGCTACTGTATCCAATATTTCTTGTTGGATCTTTGATGTGTATTGGATCAACCTGTCCTGTAGTTTCATATCCCCACATTTCACCAATTTCTCCACCAACATAATTTCTAAATTGAGGTCCTCTACCACTTGGACCACCATAAACTTGATTAGGTAGTGCATCCAAGTCTCCTAAACTTGTGATTTCGGTATTAACTGTAGAAAGATTAGCACTAACATCCCATCGTAAGTCACTATTATTAATTACTGCTGCTCCTAGCTCAAGCTCGAATCCAGAACTAGTTACATCACCTCGATTAAGTACGATAGAAGCTGTTCCTAATACTTCAGAAACACTTTGATTAATCAACATGTCTTCGATATCGGAAGTATAATAATCTGCACCTAATGTAAATCGATTACCAAGGAAACCTAAATTAACACCGAAGTTGGTTTCGGTATTTGTTTGCCAGGTTAAATCTGGATTTGCAATATTAGAAGGAATTAAAAATCCTGTCCCAAGAGCAGTCGGTTGAGCTTGTAAAAGGCTCAAAGCATCATAAGATCCTAAAAATGAAGTAGTTCCTAATGTACCTCTACTGAATCGTACTTTTACATCACTCACAAAGTCTGAGTTGTAAAACGCTTCGTTATGTACATTCCATCCTAAAGAAAATGCAGGGAATACTTCGTATCTATTGTTCTCTCCGAAACGAGAATCGCCATCTCTTCTGAGTGATACAGATGCTAAATAACGATTGTCATATGCATAGTTAACTCTTCCAAAAACACTCCTTCTTGAAACCGTCTCATCTCTCAAGCTTGTGCTAATATCTTCTGGTGCTAAAAACGAAAAGTTTAGTGGCTGACCAAATGGTACATTTGTACCTCTTAGAGTCGTTCCTTTTAGGAAAAAGTTTTGAAACTCTACCCCTACAACTGCTCCTAAGTCATGCTTACCAAATACTTTTGCATAATTCAAGGTAGTCTCACTTAATACAGAAGATCTTTTAAGATCTATTTGATCAAGATCAGACTGATTCGTACGTTCACGAGAATCTGCCGTTACTCCTTGATAATAATATGCTTGGGTATCATTAAGATCTGCACCCAAAACGGTTTTAATATTCAAGCCTTCTACTATACTGTATTGTAAGTAAGAACTTGCATTACCGAAATATGATCTTTGAAATCTTCTTGCATTATCAAACTTTGCCGCTGGACCTGCATCTCCTGTTCCTCCGATACCATCTCGATTTCTACCATAATGCCAATCGTGTGCAATATCACCTGGTTGTAGCGTATAGATACTTGAATTAATCAATCCACCACCTCTATAGCCACTGTCAAATGGGTTAGCAAGTCTGGCATTGCCGTCTGGTGTTAAAACTCCTGCATCGTGTAATGCCTGTCTTTTACCATCCAAGTCTTGAACAAATGCAATAGAAGCTGCTGTATGATAAATAGGAGAAATACTATAAGCTCTCAAGAGGTCTCTCATATCATGAGGTACGATTTCTTGGTGACTATAGAATCCATTCATACTTAATCCAGCCTTGAACTTATCTCCTAAATTCGCATTAAGATTTAAACGTCCGTTATATCTTTCAAAAGCTTGTTCTCTTACAATACCCTCTGTGTCTTGATAACCTACAGAAGCAAAAACACTTACATCTTCACTACCTGCGCTAACACTGAAGTCATGGCTTTGCGTGTTACCGGTTCGGAAAAGCCAATCTTCCATACTCACAACATCAGGAGCATTTCGGTAGGCATTTATTCTATATTCCACTAATCTTGGATCCAAAGAAGGATCAGAAAGGTCATAAGTACCGGATTCTAAATCATCCGCCCATTCTCCAGCAGTCTTAAGCATTTCAATATCCTTTACATACTTGTTTGAAACACTAGTGTATGCATTATAGCTAAATTTAGCTTTACCTGATTTTCCCGTTTTGGTGGTAATCAGAATAACTCCGTTTGCTCCTCGAGAACCATAAATAGCAGCTGAAGCAGCATCTTTTAAAACCTCTAAACTTTCAATATCATTTGGATTAACAGTAGCCAAACTTCCTGAAATCGGATAACCATCCACGACAATTAGTGGATTAGAATCACCTGATAACGATGAAGCTGCTCTAATCTGAATCCTTGGATCCGAACCCGGCTCACCACTTTGATTTTGGATTAAGACTCCTGCTAACTTTCCTGCTAAGGCATCATCTACACGTACAGCCTGGATAGCTGCAACGTCGCCACCTTCTATGGAGGAAATTGCACCGGTATTGTGCGATCGTTTACGGGTACCATACCCTACTACTACAACTTCATTCAAGATTGAAACATCTGTTTGTAGAACGATATTGTAAATATTACTTGAGCCAACAGTAACTTCTTGAGGCTTAAATCCTGTGTAGCTAATAACAAGTACCGCACCTTCATCTGCATTTAAAGAATACATTCCGTTTACATCCGTAACGGCACCTGTCGTTGTTCCTTTTACAGCAACGGTTACTCCAATTAAAGGTAAACCGTCATCTGAAGATGTGACTGTTCCAGTAATGGATTTCACTTCTTCCCAATTTGTATTTGCCTGCGATAATATTGGCAGACAAAGCAACAAACTCATTAGACAAAAAGTCCAAATGGTGTTGTTTGAAAAGCTTGTTAATTTTGGTGTCATAATTTTTAATTTAGTTTTTTAATTTTTAAGCTCACCCAAATGATGAACTTTTTAATTCCAGCATTTCTCCTTAGGTAATAGTTAGCTATCTGTAAAGCCTTCCGGCTTTAAAGTCTGAATAATTCATGAAGATTAAGAATAAGTTGAAGCTACCATATCGAAAGAATTTCGATAATTAAAAATTAGCTTACAAAAGTTTTGTTAGGTTGAGTTAGTTGCTCTTGATTTTTGTTCCATACTTAGGGCTGTTTGTTTATTAAAATGGTTTTATTATACTCTCTTTATTAGCAGACTACTTGTTCATCAAACTATGTTTTGACTATATTCGAAAACTTGCTTTAAATGTGTTCGCATCGTTACTGCTGCTTGCTCTGGTTCTTGAGCTATAATATGATTCAATATGATCTTGTGTTCTTCTAAAGCATCAACAAAACGTTCATTTTTACAAATATCCAGTGTAATGAAATCATTAATAATATTTGGTGTAATAATGAGCATAAGTGATTTCAAAACTGTATTCTTACTCGCTTCTGCAATTTTCAGATGAAACATCAAATCCTCCTCGACAGCTTGTTGATTAAGCTTTACTTTATTTTCATAAGCATCCAAAGCCTCTTTTAGATCCTTAATATCTTGATCTGTTCTTCTTATTGCCGCCAATTTTGCAGATTCTGTTTCCAATAAAAATCTGGTTTCAACCAGCGAAGTAAAGTCGGTATTTTCTATTTTAAGGACGTCTGATATTAAGCCTTCTAAAGCAGTGATCCCTATTCCTGCAACAATAGTCCCGCTTTGAGGAACCGTTTTTAAAATTCCATAGAATTCTAATTTCTTGATTGCGTCACGAACGTTACTCCTTCCAACTCCAAGTTTTTCTGCTAATTTACGTTCAGGAGGTAATTTATCGCCAGAATTCAATTGCCCTGAAGTGATTAACTCCCTAATCTGCCGAATGATTTTATCAACCGGTGATTCTATATTAATTTCTTGAAAATTATTAAGCAAGTTCAGTTTGTCCATACAATCTATTGTTCTCAACATTTGGTTGACTGGCGATTGGTTGACCAATTAAATCGTGTAAAAATATTCTTTTTTCTGCCATTCCCAAAAGTTTTTATTGTTTTTTTTAAAAACCTAAAACTTTAGAAATTCAAAAAAGGAAACAGGTCTAAATTCTTTAGAATTAAGGGGCAAATACAATTGATTCTGGAATTCTTTTATAGCCTTGAAAAGCTGTTAAATATCATCATATACCCCGGTTTCACTATCATTCAAAGCAACTTCCATCCTTCATAACTAGTGTCCCTTCAATACACTATTTCCTGCTCACCTTCTTTGAAAAATTACACCTACCAGGGCGTTGCCTGACAATCAGAAATTGTCAAATAATTGCTAAGGAGAATTAAAACCTCCTCAAAAAAGAAAACCATTTATTGCAAATTGATTTTTAAAAAAACTTAACAATTAAGCTTTCAAACAGGTAGGACTTAGAACAATACAAGAGTTTGAGAAGAAGTGATGAAAAATAGTACCAAAGCTCATGATTAATTTCTCACAAAATTACGGGTCAACTCTGCGTGAACATTACCATCTTGACTTAGAAATTTGATATTCAACAGATAAGAACCAGGCACCAATTCATCCAAATCAATCATTAATTCATTATTATTTATTCGATACTCTTTTAAGAAAACACTTTTTCCATCCGAATGAATTATTTCTATAAGTGCCTTTCCTGATGGTAAATTACGCAGCATTATTCTTCCATCCGTTGGGTTTGGAAATAGCAGTACCTCACTTTTAAGGTTTTCCAAAACGCTAACCGCAGCGTCTTGATTTACGATAATAGTCACCGATTCTGTTCCACCGCTTATTGTCAATGTTCCTGATCGACTAACGCTCTCATCGCTTGCATCAATCGTTATATTAAGTTGAGAGTCCCCCGACCCGGATAAAAGGTCAGTAGTTATCCATTCTGAACTGCTCGTTACTGTCCAATTGATATTGCTGGAAACCATAACAGGCCTAGTCTCTCCTTCTCCATCAACATAAAGCTGCGATGCATTTGCAGCTACATAATCGACAAGGTTATCAAATAAGTAAGAAGGTCCAGTGTTCATTTCAGTCGCATGTGGTTGGACATTGGTTGTTGATGAAAACTCAGAAGCACCAATGGCTCTATCAGCTATTGACACAGGTCTCGATTCTTTCATTAAATCCAACAATATCTCATTGTCATAATCCATACCCGGATAAAGGGGAACTGCTGGATAGCCAGCACCAGCTGTAGCAATAACCGGACTATTGGATTCTGGCTGGAAGAAGCCTTCCGTATTTTCAAAAAGCTCAGGGTCTGTATTTGAAAGTCCAGTCGATGGAGCATCAATCCCTAAGTTACCTACATAAAGATTAGCAATCCATGTTTCATTTTCAGTGTCTTCGTTAAATAATTGATCTTGGGGATTTGCAAAAATATTATTGGCAATGGTGACATTAGAGGGTGGGTTATCACCGCTTCCTCCTAGTCTAATTCTTGCTGAATTGATAATCGTGTTATGATAGATATGAACATTTGATAAAGGGTCAACTGGATCGTTCATTAGCCAAATTGCTCTCCCATCTAAGCCTTCGAAATAGTTATTAAAAATAAAATGATCTGAACCCTCTCGTATTCGAATTCCTCCTTTATTATTAATAAAAAAATTGCCATAAATAATTCCTTCATCGCCATGTCTTAGTACGAGTTCAGATAAAGGATTATTTTCAAAGGTGTTATAGCGATACACATTTTGTCTGGACTTATGTGAGATAATTTCACCATCTCCATTGCATTGCGTAAAATAGCAATACTCCACAAGCGTACGGCTGTCTAAATCTCCTTGTGTACTGACACCAATTCTGATTGGCTCAATCCCCTGGTCATTGCCTATACCATCGAAATTTTTGAAGGAACAATGTTGAATCTTGTGAAAGCCGGGTTCATTATCTACTAATATGGAGAGTATATTCTTATCATCTTGATTGAGGCGATTTTCGAAGTTGCAATAGCTAATGGTCGTTCTTCTAGATTCTTCATCCACCACCAGATACTTGTGGCTCGTATAATTCTGAATATTAACATGCGTAATCAACACATCACTTCCAAAGACTCTAATTACATCTAAAGTCCCAATATAACCTCCAATGTATTGAAAGCCAGAAAAAGTAACATCATTGGCATTTATCGTAACCCTTGATACACCTTTAAACAAA
>CAYXQH010000382.1:0-6314 GCA_964467425.1 uncultured Saprospiraceae bacterium | reverse complement strand
CAGATTTTGATTTCTTAAAAACTACAGGATCCAAAATTCAAGTAAAAGAAGAAGCAGATTATTATTTATGGTTTAAAAACAGAAAACTAAAATGGCGTTATGTATTTCAAGGAACACCGCCTGGAGATATCATTGCTACTGCTCCTACTGTTGATTTTGATCCAATAATTATTGGTAGCAATATTTTTGAATCAGATGCAGAGCTAGACCTAACAGATTCTTACAGAACTGTCAGAACAGATGCCAGTAAGAATCTTCCAAACCCCGATGGGAAAGTCGTAAAAGCAGCTTACGATGGCACCAATACACTCACTCATTATTTCGCAGAAGTACACCTTTAAAAAATACAAATTATGACTAAAAATACACCTGGCGTTTATGTCGAAGAAATATCTAAACTCCCGCCCTCCGTTGCACAAGTAGAGACAGCAATCCCTGCTTTTATTGGTTTTACGGAGTTTGCAAAAGATGAAAATGGAGTGGCTGTCAATATTGATAGTGGCTCTTCTGGTCTTCCCTATGCAGCACGAATCAGTTCATTTGCTGAATACATAGAACGCTTTGGGAATGCTGCCGAAGTCTATTTGTCTACTTCTGCAAGTATAGCAGTAACTGCAGATGGCGTAGTAAGTCTAACGCCCTCGGAAGATAATATGAAGTTTAAAATGTACTATGCCCTTCAAATATATTTTGCAAACGGTGGTGGTCCATGCTACATCTGTGCAGTAGATAAGTATGGCGCTGGAAAATTTAATGACGCTAACCTCTTAATCAAAGGTCTTGAATTAATTGGAAAGGAAGACGAGCCCACTATGTTAGTCTTTCCAGATGCTCAAAGTTTTGATGAATCTGAAAAGTCTGCGTTTTATGGTTTATTCCAACAAGCGATTCAACAGTGTGCGAACTTAGGAGATCGAGTGGCTATTGTTGATGTTCTTTCTGAAGATGAAGATGATGCATTTTCAGCTGTAGAAACTGATTTTAGAGATGGGGTTGGCATCAATCATTTAAAATATGCGGCTGCCTATTATCCGTATCTCAAAACTATTTTAACCTATGAGCATGATGAAAATACCGTACAGGTTGATGTAGCAGGTACTACTAAAACGTTAAAGGTGGATCCGCCGCCTGCGGATAATGACACTTCTGTTTTTCATTCTAATAATGATTTTTACCATGCCATTAAAAAAGAACTTTCGAAGAGAAATGTGGTCTTAGCACCTAGTTCTGCAATGGCTGGAATTTGGGCAATGGTCGATCGAACGAGAGGCGTTTGGAAAGCTCCTGCTAACGTCAGTATGAATTATGTAAAAGAATTAATGGTAGATATTGACGATGACGATCAAGATAGTATGAATATTCATGGGACAGGTAAATCTGTCAATGCAATTAGAAAGTTTACAGGGAAAGGAACGCTGGTTTGGGGAGCTAGAACTTTAGCTGGTAATGACAATGAATGGAAATATGTTTCTGTCCGACGATTCTTCAATATGGTAGAAGAGTCCGTCAAGAAAGCTACAATGCCTTTTGTCTTCGAACCTAATGATGCTAACACTTGGGTCAAAGTCAGAGCCATGATTGAAAATTTCCTATTGCTTCAATGGAGTGCAGGAGCATTAGCTGGTGCAAAACCTGAAGAGGCCTTTTTTGTAAGGGTAGGACTAGGGCAAACCATGACAGCAGATGATATTCTAAACGGTCGAATGAATGTAGAAATCGGAATGGCAGTTACAAGACCAGCAGAATTTATTTTCCTTCAATTCTCTCATAAAATGCAAGTATCCTAATTTAAAACGAAAGGTAATTTATTGGATGCCTTTAGGGACTCCGATAATACTGTTCTGATTTTTTAAAAATAAAAACCACTCAAAATGAATTATAAAACACCAGGAGTTTATGTGGAAGAAAAAGCATTGTTTCCTCCATCGGTAGCCCAAGTTGCAACGGCTATTCCTGCTTTTGTTGGATATACAGAAAAAGCGATTGATGATGATGAAAACGATGTAACGACTTTTCCTTACATCAAAAGAATTAAATCCTTATTGGAATACGAATTCTATTTTGGAAAAACGGAATCGCAGGTAATAGACATAGAACTAAGTGCTGGAGAGCCTGCTGGAATTGCTTCTGGATTTACGCAATCAGTCTATCGTTTATATTATGCGATGCAAATGTATTATGCAAATGGTGGAGGTCCCTGCTATATTGTTTGTGTAGGTAAACAGGGAAGTGGTATTGTAGTAGGTGATATCATTTCATCACTTGCTGATCTGAAGAAAAAAGATGAACCAACTATCTTGGTATTTCCGGATGCAGAGACGGTTGCACCAGCAAGCTATTATAGTGTTTTTACAGCTGCGCTTGACCAATGTAAAACATTAGGCGATAGATTTACCTTGATTGATGTTCAAGGAGGAAAAGATAATAGCGCTGCATCTATAGGCGCCTTGCGAGACGGAATAGGCACTAATTATTTAAATTATGGAGCTGCTTATACGCCTTTCCTAAATACCAACTTGAATTACTATGCACATGATGGAACGATCACTTTTTCAAATACGCCTGTACCTGCCAAAATTGATGGCGAAAATCTAGCTGATATAAAAGCCTATTTAGCTGCCTTAGAATACCAAAAAACAGTAGTAGCAAAACAGGCAGAAGCAGATGCTGGTTCTGCTAGTGTATCTAAAGCGGCGGCTCTAGCTACAGCACAAGCAGCGGTTGCTGCTGGGGAGGCGGTTGTGGAAGCGACTGCGTTAACGGGGAGTGATTCAACTAATGCAGACGCTGCGCTGGTTTTAGCTACAACAGCTTTAACAAATGCTGAAGCGGCAAATCTTCCAGCCGGAACTCAAGCTAATGCAAAGGCTGCTGCTACGGCGGCTGTTGATGCAACTACTGCAATTATTGCGGCAGCAGAACTTAATGCTGCTGGACTGACTGCAGCAGAACTTACCACAGTTCAAGAAACTTTCAATACAGATTTTGAAAACAAATTGAAGGTATTGCTTTCTAACCAATATCTAACTATACCTCCAAGTGCTGCAATTGCTGGAGTGTATGCTTCTGTAGATAGAAATATAGGTGTATGGAAAGCACCTGCGAATGTAAGCTTAAATAATGTCATAGCACCAAGTGCAAAAATTACAGCTGCGGAACAGGAAAACCTTAATATACATGAATCCGGGAAATCCATCAACGCCATCCGTTCTTTCACAGGGAAAGGTACTATGGTTTGGGGTGCTCGAACACTAGCTGGCAATGATAATGAATGGCGTTACATCTCGGTCCGACGATTTTTCAATATGGTCGAAGAGTCTGTAAAAAAAGCAACTGAAGTTTTTGTTTTCGAACCCAATGATGCAAACACCTGGGTAAGAGTCAGAGCAATGATTGAAAATTTCTTAACCCTACAATGGCGAGCAGGTGCATTAGCAGGCGCAGTACCTGAAGATGCTTTTTATGTAAAAGTTGGCCTTGGACAAACGATGACTCCAGTTGATATACTGGACGGTCGTATGATTGTAGAAATCGGAATGGCGGTAGTCAGACCTGCAGAATTTATCATCCTACAGTTTTCTCACAAAATGCAAGAATCATAAAATTACAAGTAGTCGGATATTTCAACGATCCGATTATTTTCTGAAAAATAATTTTTAAAAAATAAAATAAAAACCATCATGGCAGAATATCCGTTACCAAAATTTCACTTTCAAGTAGAATGGGGAGGATCAAATATTGGCTTTACAGAAGTTTCAGGATTGGACATTGAAACTGAAATGATTGAATACCGTCAAGGTGCTAGCCCGGAGTACCATAAAATCAAAATGCCCGGTATGCGTAAATTTACCAATGTGGTATTAAAACGAGGTTCATTTGCAGGCGATAATGAGTTTTTCCAATGGTTCAATACCGTCAACTTGAATACTATTGAGCGAAGAGATATTACCCTTTCTCTTCTCAATGAAAATCACGAACCAGTTATTGTTTGGAAAATTAAAAATGCCTGGCCCGTCAAAGTGCAATCTACAGATATGAAAGCAGATGGTAATGAGGTAGCGATTGAAACTTTAGAGTTGGCGCATGAAGGATTAGTGGTTCAAAACGAGTAATAAGATGATTGATTCCAAATCGGAAAGATTTGGAAAGCATGCCTACTTATTCAAGATTCAAAATTCGCATTCAAAATTATTATGGAGTATAACATTCCCGTAGCCTTTCATTTCGCTGTTGAGTTTGATGATTTTTTGGGTAGTGATGTCAAGTTTCAACAAGTCAATGGACTTTCCGTCACTATGCAGACGGAAGACTATATAGAAGGTGGAGAAAATAGATTTGTCCATAAATTACCTGTTCGAACAAATTATGCTACTCTAGAACTCAAACGTGGATTTTTTATAGATTCTGAATTGACAGATTGGGTGAGAGATGCCTTGGAAAAGTTTAAAATCCGCCCAATGAATTTGGTGGTCAAATTATTGAATCAAGACCATGAACCTCTGGTATGGTGGAAGGTAATCAATGCCTATCCCATTGAGTGGACGATTGATTCTTTCAATGCTGAAGAGAGTAAATTAGTCATCGAATCTATGAAGTTAAACTATCAGTATTTTGTAATGGATAAATAAATTTTTTGCTATGCCTATTGAGATTAGAGAATTAAATATCAAAGCCACGGTTAGTGAAGATTCAAAAAAGCAATCCTTGCAAGAAGTGGATTTGGCAAAATTGAAAAAGACGATAACGGCTGAATGTATAGAAAATGTTTTGCAAATATTAGAGGATAAAAAGCAACGATAATTACTATGATTATCCCAACTGGAAAACTTGGAAAATTACGAATCATCTCTTTTAGGAAATCTGAGATGAATCCCACTGACATAATTGGTGTAATGGAGACATTGATTAATCCAGAAGGATATAGTCGTGAATATGGAATAAGTTATAATGAACAAGATACCAGTCAAGGAAATGATAGCAGCACTGAACAAAAATATTCACACACCACTCCAGAAGAGATGGAGTTTAGATTTGTTTTTGATCGGACAGGTGCAATACCTAATTCACCATCTATACCGGGAGGGGTCGTAGCGGATATTGCTTTATTCAAAGAGTTAACCTACGAATTTAAAGGAGATATGCATCGACCTCCTTACTTGAAAATAATTATGGGGACATTGATTTTTTCCTGTGTCCTAAAAACGATGAACATTCAGTATAAACTGTTTAAGCCGGATGGTACGCCGCTTCGGGCAGAGATAATAGGAACCTTCACTAAGTTTGAAGACTTTGATTTGAGGTCAAAAATATTGAATCTCTTATCGCCAGACTTAACGCACATTTATGAAGTGAAAGCAGGAGATACATTACCCCTTTTATCACACAATATTTACGGGGATGCAAAGCACTATTTAGAAGTTGCAAGAATCAATAATTTAGTCAATTTTAAAACCTTAACTCCAGGCCAGAAATTAGTTTTTCCACCTATAGAGAAATAATCAATGTTTGATTTAGCCAATAAAATACCAAAACGAAAACATAATCCTGACTTGATTACTTTTTCCATCAAATCAGATGGTAAAGAAGTATCAAAAAAAGTTAAGGTACTTTCGATTTCTATTCAAAAGGAATTGAATCGAATCCCTTCTGCTAGGATTGTGCTGATTGATGGCGATGTGGCTAGCCAGGATTTTTCTACGAGTAATGAAGACTTTTTTATACCAGGAAAAGAAATAGAAATTAAGGCAGGGTACCATAGTGATGAAGAGACTATTTTTAAAGGAGTAGTGATTCAACATAATTTACGCGTTCGGTCAGAATCCACTCGATTATATATAGAGTGCAAAGACAAAGCTTTCAAGACAACAATAGCTAATAAAAATAGATTCTTTGAAGAAGTTTCAGATACAGATGTAATAGAAACGATCCTTAGCGATTATGGTATTGCTAATAATGTTAGTGCTACAAAAGGTACACATCAAGAAGTCGTTCAATTCAATTCAACCGACTGGGATTTTATTCTGAGTCGTGCGGATGCAAATGCGATGGTGTGTAAAGTAAACGATGGTGAAATAACTATTGAATCGCCTCAAGTGAGTAAATCGTCCGTTTTGGATTGTGCTTTTGGAATTAATGTAATCGAATTTGATGGAGAAATGGATGGTAGCAATCAATATGACGGGACCGTAGCTAAGAGCTGGGATTTTGCATCGCAGGAGGTAACCGAGGTGGATGGCAAAGAACCTAAATATAAAGGAACAGGAAATCTTTCGATGGGAGATTTAGCCAGTAAACTAGATCAACCAACTTACGAA
>CAYXQH010000381.1:0-6322 GCA_964467425.1 uncultured Saprospiraceae bacterium | reverse complement strand
TGTCTTTAATATCTAAATTATAATGGTTTGGATACAAAAGATTAAGACGACGGCGGACGTTTACCAGACCAATGCCGCCACTTCTTCTATGTTCGATCGTTGGGAGCTTCTCCGCTTTGCTATTTTCAATATAAAAATCAACGTGATGCTCACTTACATTCATTTTAATAGACACAAACCCTTTCGAAATCTGATTATTCAGACCATGTTTAAAACTGTTTTCTAAAAAAGGGATAAACATTAAAGGTGCAACTTTCTGATCCGCAACATTTCCGGAAACGGAGAAATCGATTTCTACATTTTTACCTTGTCTTAGGCGTTCAAGATCCAGATAGTTTCGAATATAGCTTACCTCTTTACTCAAAAGTACTCTTTTTTCATTGCATTCATAAAGCATGTATCGCATCATTTCTGAAAGCTTGATCACGATCTCCGGAGCTTTATCTGACTTCTTTAGCGTTAATGCATAAAGATTGTTGAGTGTATTGAATAGAAAATGCGGATTTATCTGGGATTTCAAAAACTTCAACTCAGATTGCATCGTTTGTGTTTGCAATTCTCGTCTATCTCGCTGGTAGCGTACCCAATCAGAAATAATCTTAAGTACGGTTGATGATCCGGCAATGATAAAGGTTAGTAAGAAAATTAAGTTTTTGGAAGTGATCAGACTATTCTGTACATCAGGGAAATAGCCCATTAGAATATAAAGGACAAAAATTTTGATCGGCGTCAATATGAGTACTGAAAAGACTAATAAAGCACAATAGATCAGAAAGTTTTTGTCATTCAGGTAGTTTGGAATAAGGAAAAACAAATTAAAATAGACGATAACTGCATAAAAGAAAAGATTAATGGCCTCATACACCATCGATAAGGACAAGCCAATTTCATTTTTATCCAAACTAACTAATGCAATCAGTAAGACTAGCCAGAAAATGGCATGATATACCACTCGCTTTGAAAAAAAAGCATATACGTTGGAAATAAGATTTTTTCCGGAAGTCGTATCCATTTCTGATTCTTTCGAATTTCTATTTATCGTAAATATACCCAATTTCTTTATTGCTTAGGTTTTAGATGTATTGCTATTTAAACTTAGGGACTTTTTATAGCAACAATTAAGTCTATGATCATAAATTAAGTCAAACGTATTCAAAAGAAGAAAGAATTTCGATCAAATCTTTAATGTTCAGGAGGAAATCAGCATTTTAATCTGAAAACTACTTCAATTTACTCTTTTTATACTCGCTTACTCGACTTAAATCACTTCCATATAAAGTATTAAAAAACGAATTTCTTTGTACTTTTACCGCACCTCTTTTTGATGTACGTTTTATCATGATAGTTTGAAAACGAATGATAGAGTGTTTTTATCCTATTCAATAGGAAGGAATATGATTTTGATAAATCAATTATAGATTAGATCGGAAAGGAAAATAGAGCGATTGAATTTTTTTAATGAAAATTAGATTTAAAATGTCTTACAAGAAAATAGATCAATATAATGGTAAAGTAACCAAGTTTTTGATGAAAAGGTATGAAACCATTCTAAAACAGCTTGGAGAAGATCCAGAACGTGAAGGGCTAGTGAAAACGCCGGAAAGAGTAGCAAAGTCTATGCAATTTTTGATGCATGGCTATGACCTCGATGCAAAAGAAATATTGAAGTCGGCAATGTTTAAGGAAGATTATAGTGAGATGGTTATCGTAAAAGATATTGAATTGTACTCGCTTTGCGAACATCATTTACTTCCATTTTTTGGAAAAGCGCATATTGCCTATATTCCAAATGGTCATATTGTCGGTTTAAGTAAAATACCGAAAATCGTGGATGTCTTTGCTCGACGATTGCAAGTACAAGAGCGATTGACAGATCAAATATTACATTGTATTCAAGATACGCTGAAACCTTTAGGAGCTGCAGTGGTGATAGAAGCTCAACATTTATGTATGATGATGAGAGGTGTTCAAAAACAAAACTCATCTACAACAACTTCTGCTTTCACAGGAGAGTTTCAAAAGGTGGAAACCAGGAGTGAATTTTTAAATTTAATTTCTACAAAGCTTTCATAATCAAAACTTCAGTTCTATTTTTTACAATATTTAAAAGCAATATACTATGACAGCATTTGTTTTCCCTGGTCAGGGAGCACAGTTTGAAGGAATGGGGAAAGATATGTTCGATTCCTCAGACCTTGCTAAAGATTTATTTCATCAGGCGAATGATATTTTAGGCTATTCTATCTCAGACGTTATGTTTAATGGAACTGCAGATGATTTGAGAGCAACTAAAATTACTCAGCCAGCTATTTTTATTCATTCAATTATAAGTTCAAAAATAACGGAATCAAGCATTCAACCCCAAGCAGTGGCAGGACATTCACTTGGAGAATTTTCGGCATTGGTTGCTGCAGGTGTGCTAAGTTTTGAAGATGGTTTGAAATTGGTGCATCAAAGAGCTTTGGCGATGCAAAAAGCTTGTGAAGCAGTGGACGGAACTATGGCTGCAATTTTGGGAATGGAAGATAAAATAGTGGAGGGAATTTGCGAAGGAATCGATGAAGTGGTGGTACCCGCGAATTATAATACCAATGGTCAGCTTGTGATCTCCGGGTCTATTGCTGGAATAAATGCGGCGGTAGAACAATTGACTGAAGCAGGAGCGAGAAGAGCTATTGTATTAAAAGTAGGAGGCGCTTTTCATTCTCCATTGATGGAACCGGCAAGAGAGGAGTTGGAAGCAGCCATTGAGGCAATAGCATTTAATACACCTGCTTGCCCGATTTATCAAAATGTCCATGCCAAGCCAGAAACGGATTCCGAGGCTATTAAAACAAATTTAATTGCTCAATTGACCTCTCCGGTTCGATGGACACAAACTGTTCAAAATATGGTATCGGATGGAATTCGGGATTTTAAGGAAGTAGGCGGAAATGGGAAAGTACTGAAAGGTTTGATTAAAAAGGTAGATAGAAGCCTGGAAGTGGCACCACTTTGACAAAATATATGAATTTGAGGGCTTTAAGCTTAAAATTTGGGATAAGTGTTGAATTTTAGAATAATTTTTTTAAAATTGTCTACAGAGACGAACTTCTGATACTATTGAACTACATTCTATTCTAGAAAACATGACACATATTCAAGAATTAACCAAAGGAAAAGTCCTGATTGCTCAACCTTTTATGCTTGATCCTAATTTTAAAAGGGGAGTAATTTTGCTGTGTGAACACGAAAAGGACGGAACCATAGGGTTTATTTTAAATAAAACCCTCGACATGGATGTATCTGAGTTAATAGCAGATTTTCCAAAATTTGATGCAAAAGTATTTTATGGCGGGCCAGTCCAGAAAGATACGATCCATTACATACACAATGTAGGCGAACTATTAGATGATAGTAATGAGGTTTGTCCTGGTGTTTATTGGGGAGGTGATTTTGAAAAATTGAAATTCCTCATTAATGCTGAAATGATAAAACCGGAGAATATTCGATTCTTTGTAGGATATTCAGGATGGTCAGAATCACAATTAGAAACTGAGATAGAAATAGGCTCTTGGATGCTTAGTGAAATGGATGCCAATTATCTATTTAAAAATAAATCAAAAACGCTTTGGAAAAAAGTATTGCAGGTGAAAGGAGATACCTATTCTGTTATTGCCCAAATGCCTGAAGGGCTGATGATGAATTAATATTCCAAGCCTCTTTATAGTGATAAAAAATATATATTTTTGCAGCTTCAATATTGAGGCTGCTTTTTTTGTATCCTTTATTTAAAATGTTTAGAACTTATAGATAATGATTACCGCAACAAATTTATTTGTGAAATATGGAGACCGAGTCTTAATGGATTCGATCAATGTGGTAATTAAGGAAAAAGATAAAATCGGATTGGTTGGAAGAAATGGTGCAGGAAAATCTACCTTTCTTAAACTCCTTGCCGGAGAACAAACAGCAGACTCCGGTCAAATCACTCGCCCGACGGAAAGTTCACTAGGGTTTCTTCATCAGGAAATGTCATTGCCAAAAGGTAAATCAGTAATTGATGAGACACTGACCGCTTTTGATGAATTGAAAAAGCTCGAACAAAGAATAGAGGAGATTAATGTGGAATTGGCAGAACGAACGGATTATGAAAGTAATTCCTATTCTAAATTAATTGAAGAGATGACCTCTGCTAATGAACGCTTTTCTATTTTGGGAGGACAGGCGATGGAAGCAGATGCTGAAAAAATACTTCATGGACTTGGTTTTAAAGCAGGTGATATGGGGCGGATGGTAGAAGAGTTTAGTGGGGGATGGCAGATGCGTATCGAATTAGCGAAAATGTTGCTGGCACGTCCTGACTATCTGTTGCTGGATGAGCCGACCAATCATCTGGATATTGAATCTATTCTTTGGTTAGAGGATTTTTTAAAAGATTATCCTGGAGCAGTTGTACTGATTTCGCATGATAAAACGTTCCTGGATAATATCACCAAAAGAACAGTAGAAATAGAACTGGGGAAAGTCTATGATTATAAAGCGCCTTATTCGAAATATTTGGATATGCGAAAAGAGCGTAAGGAAAAAACTTTATCTGCGTTCAAAAACCAACAATCAAAAATTGCGCATACCGAACAACTCATAGAAAAGTTTCGAGCGAAAGCCAACAAAGCAAAGATGGCGCAGTCTTTAATAAAGCAGCTGGATAAAATTGATCGCATTGAGTTAGATACCGAAGACACTGCGACTATGCGTATCAAGTTTCCACCGGCACCAAGATCTGGAGATGTCGTTATCGAAGCGAAAAAGCTTTCGAAAAGTTATGGAGATTTACAAGTCTTAAATGAAGTCAGTTTTAAATTGGATCGAGGAGATCGCGTCGCATTCGTTGGTCAAAACGGCCAAGGGAAAACAACGCTTGCTAAAGTTTTGATCAAAGAGTTAATGCCGAGTGGAGGTGATTTTAAATTAGGTCATAATATTCATATTGGTTATTACGCCCAAAATCAATCGGATAGTCTGCAACCAAAACAAACCTTATTAGAAACAGTAGAAAATGCAGCGCCTCCAGAACTGCGAACACAGGTTCGAAAAATATTAGGCGCTTTTATGTTTAGTGGAGAAGATGTTGAAAAGAAAGTTTCAGTATTATCCGGAGGTGAAAAAGCACGTCTTGCATTGGCTTGTCTTTTATTGAGACCTATTAATTTGTTAGTGCTTGATGAGCCAACGAACCACTTAGATATTTTGTCAAAGGAAGTATTGAAAAAGGCTGTAAAAGAATTTGACGGAACCCTTATTGTTGTTTCGCATGATCGGGATTTTCTTAAAGATTTGACGACTCGAACTTTTGAGTTTAGAGATAAGAAATTGCATGAGTACCTTGGTGATGTAAATTTCTTTTTGGAAAAGCGAAAACTCGATGATATGCGTGAAGTAGAAAAGAAGTCAGCGCAGCATAAAGTAGCAGCTAGTACCAGTACTGGTCCAAGAGAACTTTCCTATGAAGACCGAAAGGTGCAGAAAAAATTAGAACGCGCTGTTCAAAATCAAGAACGTAAGATTGAAAATCTGGAAACCAAGATTGCTAATTTTGAAAAGGAGATGGGCGTTGATGGTTTTTATCAAAGTGATCAATCCGCAAGTGTTTTAGAAAAATATAATCAAACGAAAGAAGAGCTCTCAAAAGCAATGGAAGCTTGGGAAAAAGCAACGGAGGAGCTAGAGGGGTTTGGGTTTTGACTTCGTCAAAAAATGATGGTCTCGACCTTTGGTCGCGAAATGATAGTTCATCTTCGATGAAAATGATAGTTCGCCTATGGCGAAAATGATAGTTTTGACTTCGTCAAAAAATAAAGCTAGGTAATAAGCCATTTTCGCCGCAGGTGAACCATCGCTTCTTCGCGCAGCGAAGACCATCATTTACCGACTTGTCGGGACTATCATTTTCGAGCGCAGCGAGAACTATCGCTTCTTCAAAAATACAAACCCATTCTTTCTTCCAATCTCTTCAATATTATCCAGATGCTCCAGGTTTTTAAGTTTATGAATTTTAGTAACTAGGTAGACCGGTTTATCCGCTTCATCACTCAATAGCCAATTCAAGTCTCGGCTTTCAGGTCTTAAATCTTCCTGGCGCTTTCCATACCAAAGATGTGCATAAGTTTTATATCCGGTAGGTAAGACGTAGCAATCTTCGTCTACTTTACTTTCAAAAAACTCAATAGCTGCTCGCTGTGAGTAATGTTCAATGTTTCCAACGATAAAATATAAAGTCAGGTTAATAAAAATTGCCGTCCCCAAAAACAAGCTGATAATTCGTTTTGCTTTTTTTAAATAG
>CAYXQH010000380.1:0-6331 GCA_964467425.1 uncultured Saprospiraceae bacterium | reverse complement strand
TTTTGCTTTATGCTTTTTCTCCTGGTTCATTTAACAAGACCACGAAAAATTCATTTTTGGATTATTCTCAATGCTCTTTGACTGAGTCTCATATAGAGACCGTTCAAAACAGAGTTAAAGTAGCTGATGGGGAAACGGCGAACCTTAGCAAGTTCGACATACTAGAACTTACTTCTTTTACTGAAGTTTATCAGGTTAATCGTTGTGTTAATAGTAACAATGAAGTGAATACTGAAAGAATTCTGATAAGCTCTGACAAGCCAGTAAAAGAATGGAAGCCTCAATATGGTCGAGTCATTTCAAACGGTTCAGGTGTTTCAGTATATAACACCAATTCAAAACTAATAAAGAGTATTCCTCTTAGTGCCAAAGCTGCTCAAAGTCGATCAGCCTTAGCTACTGCACTTTCAGAAAGCACTGGTGGGTCAAGAGGTAGAGGTAACGATGCAGCCGTATTTCCTATGAAGGTTTCTTCAGCCGAAGTCGACACTCGAGTTAGTGAATCTACTGAAAATGCTAAATTTTCTAAATCTGAAAATGGAAATTTAGAAATTAGTAAAACAACTCAATCAGGTGTTTCCAATCGAGAAAATGTATCACTTATGGAACTTCAATCTTTAGGTGGAGAAAATTATGCACCAAGAGTAACTCAGGAACGAAGGTATGTTACTTCTCCTTTTAGTGGTGTTTGTTTGGAATATATTCAAACAACAACTTTTTCTACTTATTCTGTTAATGATGAGCCTTTAGCAGGATTTGATGAAGGAGGTCGACGTTAAGTCACATAATTTAATAATTGAAACTAAAATTAAAAGAAATGAAAAAAATAAATATTTTAATGATTGTCTTGATTTGTTGTTTTGTATCGAGTATTTCAAATGCTCAATACGATGGCAGACGTGGAACAGGCAATCAATGTTTTACAGATCCATCATCAGGAGAATTTGTGGTGCTAGACAAAAAAGTTAAAAAAATAAAATATACACCACCACCACCACCTCCACCACCTCCTCCTCCACCACCACCGACCTTTGATCGTTTGATCTTTATGGTACACGGTTTAGGAGGTACTACGGATACATGGGCAAAAGCTTCTCATGCTATTCAAGGTGGAGCTTCAGGGTTTCCTGCAAGAAAAGCAGTAGCACTTAGACCAACTTACTCTGAATTTACACTGCCAGGAGCGGGTCTTGATTTGCATAATGCTCTTGTAGCTTATGACATCCATATGGAAGAAGGAATGGATCCACTTTATAACTTTATTATAAGTTCGTCACAAGGAGGTTTAACGTCCCGTTTCTGCGATCAATATGAGCAAACAATTGAACAGGAAAGACGATTTAATGGAATTGTTACTTTTGGTACTTCACATCAGGGGGCTCAGATATTAAATAATGTTGATGATTTAATTCAGATTGTTAATGATGGAACTGCTAAATTACCTGTTGGACCAACATTAGAAGCTATTGATGGAAACACTATTTTGGATTTGTTTATTGACAATAATCAAGTTTCAGATTTGTATGAACATCTTGCTGGATTTGCAGCAGATAATATAGTGCCTATCATGATGGCTGATTATCAAAGTCCGATAACCGCAGACTATGCTGTTGGAGCACAACCTATTGCTGATATTAATTCTGCTTCTTCTAATGTGCACAAAATTGCATTTTACGGAGTAGAAGATGAGCCAGTGCTTTGGAGACTTACTTCTTCTTTGAGTGTACAAGAGCCTAATCAATTTAATTATTTTCAAGCAGATACAGATGGTGCAATTTTATCAATTGCGAACGATAATGAAGCTAGTTACTGGGCCAAATATATTCATTGGAAGAATGAAGTGGATGATTGGAGTTTTTTCCAATGGTTAAACCCTTTTAATGATATTGACGATGCTAAAGATATTAGAGACGCTTACTTTGCTGGATGGAACTGGTGGGATAAAGCGAATGGTCGATATAAGATAGCAATCGGTGCAACTGATTTTACTAGTACAACTCAAGATGTTTGTTATTGTATGGATGAAGAAGGTCTTTCTGGAGCTTGGGAAGTAACAATTCCTGGTGATTGTACGCAAGATTTATACAACAACTTTGATGAATGCTGGGAAATGACTGAAACGACATACACCACTTTGCATAAAGATAGTGATGGAGTAGTATTGAAAGAGTCGGCAGCAAATTATCCTGGAGCAACTACAGTATATCAATTACCTGGTAGTAACCATCAGCAAATGCGAAATGATCCTAATACGAAGGATGCATTACTGAAATTACTAAATGGAGAGTTTGATCCTTACTTTCAAACAGATCCAATGTAATAGATGAGTTTTAAAATTTACAGCTGCCTTATTATTAGGTGCAATGAGGCAGCTGTATTTCATTTCATAACCTAAATAATTAATAATGATTCGATCAATTTTTCTATTGTTTATGATTTCTTTAGCGTGTTTATTCAGTTGTGAAAGTAAAAATGGAGATGATCAGCTTCCACCACACGAAATCGTAGAAGAACCTGTAGCTGATACCTTGGAGTATCTATGGCGTATGCCAATTAATGATAGAGGGTACACAGATATTTCTATAGAACCTTTAGTCTTTGGTGAAAATGTTTTGGTCAGTGACCATATTATTTTTGAAGATGAAACATTAAGAATGTTATCAACTGAAGATAAAAACCAGGTTTGGGAATGGCATGATTATTTTTCTCCATCCGGAGAATTAGGGACCAACAAAAGTGATCATGTACAATGGAATGATTGGATTATTGTGAATGCGAATACTACAGAAAAACATGCAATTGATTTGAATACAGGAGAAACAATGTGGCAAACTAAAGTTGAAAATGGTTCTGGTCAATCCAGGATTGGAATATTCGAAGATCATGTTTATTACCAACATGAATCAGGTGGGGTCGCAGATAGTGTTATTTATCTGGTGAGGGCAGAAGCTGCAACAGGTATTAGTGATACGATTTTTACAAAAAAGAAATCTGGAGATATTTTACAGACTTTCAATATTCCAGTCGGTTATAGAAATGCAGAAGGAGAACAGGTTTTGTTTTTTGTTTATTATCATTCAGATATCGAACTGGGGCCTGCTTCTACAGAGATTTACTTAGTAGCCTATAATGTTGATACTGAAACTACACTTTTTGAAAAAGGAAGCCTGGATGTTGGTGCAAGCGTCAACTCTGCTGTGATCTATGAAGGCAAAGTTTACTTGGGTACCCTGAATAATTATTACTGTATTGATGCAGTGTCTGGAGAGATTGTCTGGCATCGTGAAATGCCTGCAGGAGAGTCCTCTATGTTTTCCGCATGGATAGTAGAAGATGGCAAAATGATAGTTAAAACAGATGGAGATGCGATGTATGCCTTGGATGCTGAAACAGGAAATACTGTCTGGAAAATTGATACGGGCCAATCTTGTTCAGATCTAACATACTATAGTGGGGTGGTGTATTATGGTTGCCGGATAAACGGAGAAATTCATGCTATTGATATTGAAACGGGTACAGATTATTGGGGATACAAACCTCCTTCTAATGAATTTCAATATGCTATGTTTTTAGTAAACCCAGGCGTGGACAAAGACAAAGGACTAATTTACATTTGCGATCGATATTATCTGTACTGCTTGGAAGCAGTTAAGTCGTAAATAAAAAAGAATGTTCAAAATATTTGTAAAACTTGATCGATATATAAGCTATAAAATTTTTAATTTTTTTAAAATCATAAAGTTATGAAACTAAATTATTTACCTATAACCCTTGGCATTTTATGTTGCCTGTTTTTTACAAATTCTACCGCTGTAAAATCCTATTCAGAGCTTGATGTTATTAGAGCATTCGAAAATTGCGAAATGAGTGTTCAAAGTAAAGTCAGGTATGGGGTTCAACGAAAAATGGTAGATGGTAATGCCTTTTCAAATGTGCAGCTTGGGGACGATTTAAATGCTGATCATTTTACTGATGGGATGTTAGAAGTTTGTATAAGCCCTAAAACAGGATGTAAATGGAACCTTACATCTAATGGAACCAAAGCTGAAGATAATATTTCGATTGAGTTTAAAGGCTTGGAAGATGTTGTTAAAACATTAAAATTTTCCGACTCACAAAGTAATGTTAGTACCAAGGACTTTATAGAAGTCGCCAAAAATAACGGGGCTGAAATTAGCGACCTTGGAAACGGAGCAATGAGTATTCGACAAATTAATCCTGTTAGCAACTTGACTACTGTGACGCTTGTTGATACCAATAAAAATGTAATTATGGGAAGTAGTGTTTATGGTGATGGAAATCAATTGAAAGCTAAGATGATTTGTAAGTATAAAGGGACAAAGGAATTTCAAGCGATTCATACGCTTAGTTTATTAGTCTTCGAACATGCTATGGGAGATAAATCAGGATGGATGACGGAGATTATTGCCTGCTATTAATTGAATTGCTGCTGACCAAAAGAGACTATTGATATTCTATAATTGTAAAAACTAAAGCTTATGAAAACTAGCATAAAGGCACTGAAGATTTTTTTTCTGGTATTACTTTTTTATCCAATTGATACAAAAGCAAATATGCCAGAAAGAATTCCTTCAGCAGATGAAATTCGATTGGACTTTGAATATAAATTACTATTGGCTCAAGAGGAATATTATCATACTTATCGGAACTTACAAAAAGAGGTAGATGCGCTTAATTTTTATCTTCAAAGTTTGAAGCATAAAAGAAAGAAAAATATTCACAGAGCCCTGAATCAAAAATTTGAATTAGAGAATCAAATGCTGATACAAAAGGAGTTGTATGAAATTTCTTTGATCGAAATACGCTATCGGAAAGGGATTGATTTAATCAAATTACTCTATGAAAAGATACTGGGATTGGAGCATCATTTTACAGGAATGCAGGTTTATCAAAACGTATCAATGCTCTCTAATCCAAATACCTATCCGGAGTTTCAAAAAGCGAAAGAAGTTTTGGCTAGAAAAAAGCATAAAAAGTTTTCTTTGAACATGCCATCATTGTTTCAATCTAATCCTTTTATGTCAGCTACTTTTACTTTAGTCTCTACTTTTTTATCGGATGGAAGCAGAGAACAGAAACAAAGAGATTTTGATGAAGTAGCCTGCGTTTTAGATTTTACGGTTCGTATGAACTCAGATTTAAATACCATTCGTCATGAGGTAGAGTTTTTGAAAAAAGCGAATGAAAATTTAAAACTGGAATGTGAACGCCTTTTTGAAGAGTATACCAAAGTAGTAGGATATATGGTGCCTTTGGAGAAATGCAGACAGGGAGATGATTGGGAAACACTTTATGATAAACTAAATTCATATATGGCGGCAATGAAAGAGGGGGCTGCAAATAATTCAACGCAAGGAGCTCCTTTACCAAGTAAAGGAGAAATCAATCTTGAATTTGCAACTCGACGTGTTGCAGATTTTATTATAAAGTACAGCGATTTTACGAATCGAGGGATCCAGTATTATCAAAAATTCGACAACATAATTTCAAATTATGAGAATGAATCTACTTGTCAAAATGTAATACCTCGACAGTTTAGTGAATTGCAGTTTGATATAAAAAGTACCATTGAGAAATTCAACAATACCTATAATCTCCCGGAGATCCAGGGATCAAGATTAAAAGATTTGATGTTTGGCTTGGCCCAACATTAAATTCATGGGGATTCGTGATTTTTTATTTATGCCCACACAATGAGTGCTGTTACATGGGGTTACAGTTCTTTCAGTTTTGGTTAGCTGATTCTGGAAGGACTGATTTTTTATTTCCTTTCACAATAGGCTTAAATCCAATAAAAAATGAAACATTTAAATTTATATACAACGCTGTTTTTCTTATGCCTTTCTATTCCTTTTTTTTCATTCAAAGGTGAAAAGATCAATTTTGCTGATGTTCGTATTCGTGTAAGTAATGGTCTTTCTAATGAAAACGGATGTGATGGGTCTTTACCGATTCCTTGTGATCTTGCAGCAGTCAGCCCGAGTACTGTATTGCCAAGCAATGACTCAGCTGCATATATAAGAATAAACGAAAGCGATAAAGTTGAAATGGAGTTTTTAAAATATCATATAAATAGTGTGATGGTTCAACAACTAGAAAAAGGTGTGTTCTCTTTTTACGCTGATTTTATTATTAATGATGAGTTGATTGTTCAAGGACTCGATCCTACAGCTTCTATTTTAGTCCTTAAAAATGGAAATTATTCGGTAATTGAAAAAAGCGAAAGTTATTTAATAACTATGGATTATCTGAAATATAAACGGAGGATAGTTTATTCTCAATATTATTTCTTAAAGTATAATAATTTGAA
>CAYXQH010000379.1:0-6334 GCA_964467425.1 uncultured Saprospiraceae bacterium | reverse complement strand
ACTAAAAACTAAGCGTTCTTTCGGTGTTCGATTAACGATTAGATTGTTAACCGAACACCGAACACTTTTATTCTGTGGCAGCAGCTGGTTTCTTTTCAACAATTCCACCGCTTATCTTTTCGCCATTTTTATATTGATACTCCATAGTGACATTACCCTCTTCATCAAAATATCGTAACAAACCTTCCTGAAGTCCATCTTTATAATTTATTTCCTGTTGTACTTGGTCTTTGCGGTCATAATACTTTCGCGAAATACCATCTAATTTTCCCATTTTATATTCATGGGTTTCTACTTTTCTACTTCCAGATTTGTATTTAGCATATTTTCCGTCTAAAAAACCATCTTTATAAAAACATTGTATCTCAATCTGACCTCTCTCTGTCAACTCTATGTAAGGACCATTAAGTTTTCCTCCAACATAAGTCGAAATAGTTTTAATACGCTCCTCAGGGTGGTAAGTCGTCCAGGAGCCTGTCTTCATATCATTTAGCATAGCGCCGGATTCTGTTAAAAATCCGCTGGCGTTTCGGGTCTCTATCATTTTCGTATCCGTGCCTTCTACATCAAAGACCGTAGATCCAACAGTGTTTACACCTTCAGTAGCTACAGGGGGTAAATTAGAAGAAGAATTGGAGCCTTTGAAAATTACCCAAAAAAGTAGCCCAATTGCAATCAAAGCTAATAGAATATTTACCGGGTTTTTCATATAATTTTAAAAGTTTTGGTGATTGAAAATACGTAATTGCCTAAATGCTAATTCATACCTGAATTTTAATCTTCGGAACTAGCTTGCAATATTTGCAGCACCAAAAATATAATTTTTCAAATTATTCAACAAATAGAAATCAAATGGAATAGCGAAGGATTGATTTGTCCTTGATTTAATACGCTTAGATATGATTGAAAAACTTAGTTCTGTTTAGAAGAAAACTGAGGTTTCTGTTTTTCAGGCTCCTTTTTTTGAATAGGGTAAAGCGGGATCATAATTCCCATATCCAAAGAATAACCTCTACTATAAAATTTACTTTCAGCGCTTTCCATAATATCGATAAGCCCTAAATTATATCGGAATGAAAGTTTTGTTTTAAAACGATTAGCAATGATTTTCTCTATGCCAATACCTAGCAACAAACCCAGATCAAATTGTTTGATGTCTTGTTCTTGAAAATCAAGCGTTTGAAAGTCGGTATAATTAAAGGTATGATTCGTTTCCCCTGACTTAAGCTTGATTCCAACCCCTGGATTTGGTCCAACTAAGCCAATTACATTGAAATGCTGAGCTGGTATAGTATATTTTACTAATAAAGGCACCCTGATGTATTCTAAAATGCTAATATTGATAAGTCGCTCACTACCGGATAACAAAAAACTTCGGGCTTGTTCGTGATAGTTAATTTCAGGTTGAAAAGCCCATTTTTCATTGAGTTCATAAGAAAAATAAATTCCAAACCCTGGACTTAAAACCTTCCCTAATTGCTTGGAAAGCAAGTCACGTTTGATCACAAGTGGACTCCCCATATCATTGATATTACCTTTAATGCCGATTGAAAATTGAGCATTTCCAAGGATTGGTAGGGAAAGAATCAAAAAATAAAATAAAATGTGGCTGCTTTTCTTCATTTAGTCGGAAATCAGAATCGTTTTTTTATAAACGAAAAAAAACGAAAAATCTTCTATCAATTATTTTTTAACATTTTAAGGAGCAGGTTTTCTTGGATATTTATACATATTTCAAGCCTTATAATATTAAATATTGGCTTTCAATCGTTTAAAAATAATTAATTTTTTAATATAAGTATTTAATTGTTAAATGAAAGAGTCAATATTCTAACAATGCTTTTTTGTCTGTTCAATTTTTGTCACAAATACCAGCATTTGATTAAAAAAATTCCTTTCTTTGTAGCGTTGATACCCTCAATCAACAATTATCAAAGCCAAGATTGTAATAAACATGGTCAGAAGTTTCGTAGCACTTTTGATAGTCGCTGCCTTAATTGGCTGCATCTACCTGCCTATTGATGTTCCGTATGAATTCAATAGTGTTGCACGTGTATACCCGCTTCAAAAATGGGAATTAATCAAAAATACGGACGGCTCATTAATTAGTTCTTTGCATAATTTCAGGACTGGATTAATGAAAGACTATTCGAGTTTTCAATTTGATAGAGGAGATGTTGTAAATATTCAATTTAATCCTGGTCAAATTGCTGAGTCACATATTGATAGCGGAACGATGATCGCTTCGATCTATTCGAATACACTTTCAGAAAAATTGGTGAATTTAAAAAACCAGGTTAGTGTAGAACGAGCAAATCTAATTAAGGAAAAAGCAGGGGAGAAGATAGAGATCGTTTCTGAAGCAGAAGAAAATCTTAGAAAGGCAGAGGGGAATGTTATCTATTATGAAAGAAGTTTTAATCGAGCTAAAAAATTATTAGAGAATGGCTTAATTGCCAAAGCGACTTACGAACAAGTCGAAAGTGATTATCAGAATGCTACAAATAATGTAGAGGTGATCCGAAGACAATTGTCTGTACAAAAAACAGGAGAAAAGCCTGAGCAAATTCAATTGACGCAAGCAAGAATTAATGCCTTGTCAAAAGAGATTAAATTTCTGGAGACGACGTCAAATTTTTATAATTTATTTTCGCCAATTGAAGGAAGCTTAAGGTATGAAAGCGATATGGAAGGTGATCGATTGATTGTTGAAGATGTGTCAGAATATATCATCTTTATCCCAATTCAGTTGAAGAATCGTTATTTTGTAGGTGAAGATGTGTCTATCGACTTGGAGCTAATGGGAAGAGATACTGCCATAAGAGCTGAGTTTGTAGAAGTAAGCAGGCAAGCATCACAAATAAATCAAACGGTTGTGGTCATGATGAAAGCTTGTGTTCCAGGATACGAAAAAGGACTCTCACCAGGAATGCCAATAGCATGTACTATTCGTTGTGGAGATGTCCGTTTGTTAGAATATCTAAAAAGATCAATCAAAGTAGATATTCGCTAAAAAATAAAAGAGCATTTATTTAAATAGAGAAAACTATTCCCCTTCATTAGCTTTTGAAGCTAATTCGTATTGTCCAAAAACCGAGAATTAAAGTATTTCATCTTGGGAAGAAGATGAAGTAAATTTTAATGGACAAAGAACATACTATGCTGAGATACGAGTACAAATACTATGTACCTAACACAAAGTTAGACCTGTTACGGGCTTTGATAGAACCATATGTCAAGCTTGATAGTTACGCGGCATCCTGCCCGGAAAAACATTATACCGTCAGAAGTATTTATTTTGAAACACCTGATTTTGAATGCTATCGAACCAAGATGGCTGGGATAAAAAACAGAATCAAAGTACGACTTCGAGGGTATAACGAAGAAAATCTTTCCAATACTGTTTTTATGGAAATCAAACGCAAGTTTGAATCGCCTATTTACAAAAATAGAGCTCCTTTGACTTATGAAGGGGCTATGGAAGTAATCCGTGGAAAAAGTCTGGATGAGTACCTCATCAAAACGGAGAAGTTTAGTGATGCTAAAGATTCTGCAAAGAAGTTTTTATACAATGTTCATGCTCGAAATATGAAGCCTGTTGTCACGGTGATTTATGAGCGAGAGCCTTGGTTAAATCAGTTTGAAGAACCCGAAAATAATCTTCGAATAACGTTTGATAAAAACTTAAGAAGTATTGCATATCCGACACTGGATCAATTATATACTGAAAACGAATCAAAGTATACGCTGGAAAACAACTTTATCCTGGAGATAAAATTCAACAGACGTTTTCCTGTATGGATGACTCCAGTATTAAAGCTGCTAAATTTAAAAAGACAGTCTGCATCTAAATATTGTTTGTGCATAGACTCTCATTACCCCGTAATAAATATTGATAATCGATTTGATACCCTTTCGCGAGGTAGGATTTTTTCCTTATAAAAGCGCAATGGGTGATTTCTAAATATCCATGAACTCATGTTTGAAGATTTTCAAAATATAGATTTATTTACCCCCTCAATATTTGATATTGCTGGTAACCTGCTGGTTGCTTTTGTATGCGGTATGATCATAGCGATTGTTTATCGTATTACCTATAATGGCCCCAGTTATTCGCCCACTTTTGTCAATTCATTGGTCTTACTGGCGATGATTACTGCGGTGGTGATTTTGACGATTGGAAACAATTTAGCCAGAGCTTTTGGTCTGGTTGGAGCCATGTCGATTATCCGATTTAGGACGGCCGTCAGAGATGTTCAGGATATCATATTTATTTTCTTTTCGCTGACTATCGGTATGGCAGCTGGCGTCGGACTGACGCTTGTTGCAGTCATTGCTACGTTTATTATTGCAGCCGTTATTCTATTGCTTGTTGGTACTAATTTTGGAAAACCTCCCAAGAAGCAACACTTATTGCATATTACTTACGCTGGTACTCCAGAACAGGAAATAGAATTAAAAACTACCTTAAAAAAGCATGCTAGAAAAGTTAAATTAATTAATTTGAAAACCGTTGGTACCAATGGAGCAATGATTGCTTTTTATAATCTTACCTTAAGAAATTCTAAAAAAAGTGATCTCTTTCTCCGAGATGTACAATCCTTATATTACGTTCAAAATGTCAATTTATATTTTGAGGAAGATTCTGGAGGGACGACGCCCTAATTTAGAGTATGTTTAAATTCTTTTCCTACCTTTGTCATTCAGAAAAACATACCTGATGACAAACAAAGAAATAGCGACTACTTTCAACGATCTTGGCCGAATTATGGAGCTTCACGGAGAAAACCCTTTCAAGATTCGATCTTACAGTAATGCCTATCTTAATCTTCGAAAATTACAAACACCACTTGCAGAAATGTCTGATGAAGAAATTTCAGCTTTAAAAGGAGTTGGGAAAACAATTGTCAGTAAAATCAGAGAACTAGAATCAACTGGGACGCTTGAAACAATCGAGAAATACAAAGCGATGACCCCGGCAGGTGTTCAGGAAATGCTAAAGATTAAAGGTTTTGGACCTAAAAAGGTTCGGGTGATCTGGAAAGATCTTGGGGCGGAAAGTATTGGAGAATTATTGTACGCCTGTAACGAAAATCGTTTGATCGAATTAAAAGGCTTTGGTCAAAAAACGCAGGAAGATTTGAAAAGTAAACTCGTTTATTTTTTAAATTCTAAAAATAAATTTCACTATGCGAGTTTAGAGTCCCTGGCTAATGAGTATATGGCTGAATTAAGCAAACAGTATCCGGATTCGAAGATTGAATTTACAGGTGCCTTAAGAAGGCGAAATCCAATTTTGGAAAGTATAGATTTAATCATCGCAAATGCAGAAATGCTTAGCGATAAAGTGAGCAATTTTTTGACGGTGGTAAAAGAGGACGAAACACTTTTACAAGGACAAACAGAAACAAATATTCCGGTAAATATTTATAAATGTAATCCGGATAATTTTGGCTCGAAACAATTTAGATATACTGGCGGGAAAGATTTTATAAAAGACTTTTTAGCAAAAGTTCAAGAAGAAGATTTTAGAAATCTTAAAACAGAAGAAGAGATTTTTGCAAAAGTAAAACTCCCATTTGTTGCTCCTGAATTACGAGATTGGGAAGACGTTTTAGATGTTGCTGCCAAAAAAGATTTACCCAAATTATTAGAGGATAGCGATATAAAAGGAGTGATCCATTCGCACACGACTTATAGTGATGGTTTGCATACACTTGAACAAATGGCAAACTATGCAAAAGAAAAAGGTTTTGAATATATAGGTATTACAGATCACTCTAAATCCGCATTTTATGCGAATGGTCTAAAAGAGGATCGTGTTTATCAGCAGATGGAAGAAATAGATCAGCTTAATAAAAAGTTAGCGCCGTTTAAAATTTTTAAAGGGATAGAATCTGATATTTTAAACAACGGGAATTTAGATTATGAAGAAGATGTCTTGCGTGCATTTGATTTTATCATTGCATCCGTACATTCTAACCTGAAAATGGATGAAGCTAAAGCGACCCAACGATTAATAACAGCAGTCGAAAATCCTTTTACAACGATGCTTGGCCATCCTACCGGCCGTTTATTGTTATCAAGGGAAGGCTATCCGATTGATCATAAAAAAGTGATTGATGCCTGTGCAGCCAATGGGGTAGTGATCGAATTAAACGCTAATCCATATCGTCTGGATTTGGATTGGACCTGGATACCTTATGCCTTGGAAAAAGGCGTTAAAATTGCTGTCAATCCGGATGCACATAGTAAAGAAGGGATTCATGATATACATTTTGGCGTATTGGCTGCTCGAAAAGGAGGGCTTTCAAAAGAAAACTGTATCAACTGT
>CAYXQH010000378.1:0-6373 GCA_964467425.1 uncultured Saprospiraceae bacterium | reverse complement strand
TCGAAATTGCAGAAAGCGAAGCAATCATCTTAGATACACTGAGCCTGATTGATATTTCCTGTTTTGATGCCAATGACGGTTTGATTGAAGTAGAAGGGAATGGTGGATCAGGGACCTATCTATATAGTTTTGATGGAGGTGATTTTACTCCGGACAATTCATTCGATGGATTGTCTTCCGGTGATTATACCATTATTGTACAAGACGACACGGGTTGTGAAGAAACAGTTGTGATTGCTTTGACAGCCCCAGATCAAATTACAACAGAATTGGAAAGTATGACAAACCCCGATTGTTTTGGGGATGAAACTGGTGTACTTGATGTAACAGCAAATGGAGGTTCAGGAGTTTTTGATTATGTATTGGATGGAGAAACAAACACGACAGGATTATTTGATAATCTTGTAGCAGGTACTTATACCGTGACAGCTATAGACGCTAATAATTGCTTTGAGGAAATTACCGTAGATATTTCTCAACCTGAAGAAGTGGGCCTCGATGAACTTTCTAATACCGCGGTTGATTGCTTTGGTAATAATAATGGTAGTATAAGTATTGAAGCTAGTGGTGGAAATTCCAGCTTTGAATACAGTTTAAATAATGAAACAAATACAACAGGCGAATTTTCAAATCTTGCTGGCGGAATCTATTCCGCAATTGCCACCGATGGAAATGGATGTTCCCAAACAATTGATATAGAAATAGAGGAGCCAGACGAATTAGAAGCTACAATCGATTACGTTTCTGACGTGAGTTGCGCTGGCGAAGCATCCGGTGCCATTCAATTAGAAACCAACGGAGGTTCTGGAACGATTACCTATACCTTAGACACGGAATCAAATACAAGCGGACTTTTTGAAGGACTAACAGAAGGAAACTATACGATTGATGTGGTGGATGCTAATGGTTGCGATTCAAGTATTGATGCTGAAGTAGCATCCTCGGATGCTTTAGAAATCGCTGAAGATGAATTAGAACCAGTTTCCTGTTTTGGGGAAAATGATGGGTTCGTACAATTAATCGTATCTGGTGGAAACGGTGGTTTTGAATATACCCTGGATGCAGTGACCAATACAACAGGACTTTTTGAAGATTTAGCTCCGGGAATGTACACCGCAGTTGTTACAGATGGTTCAGCCTGCTCAGGCACCTATGAATTTGAAATTACAGAACCCTTAGTTTTAGAAACGGGAATTGAAACAGAAGATGTTTCTTGTTTCGAAGAAGACAATGGTCTTATTGCAATTACGGCAACTGGTGGTACAGGTGTTTATACTTACGATAATGGAGTCACTTCTAATATGGATGGTAGTTTTACAGAATTAGCTGCTGGAGATTATGAGTTTACCGTAACAGACGAAAACGGTTGTTCGGCTATGATTTTTACAACTATTGATCAACCGTCCGAGCTAGAAGCTACTATTTCCGAATCAGAGGATGTTGGTTGTGATGGAACAGATAGTGGAAGCTTTACGGTGACTGCTTCTGGTGGAACTGGTTTAATCGAATATACTGCCAACGGAGAAACCAATACAACTGGGGTTTTTGATAATCTTCCAGCCGGAAACTATCCAGTTAGTATCGTAGATGCTAATACTTGCGAAACTTCTTTAAATGTTGAATTGGCTGAAGTACCTGGGGTGGAATTAGAAATCACAGAAGTCAACATGAACAACTGTTTTGGAAATACAGAAGGAAATATTCAGGTCGATGGAACAGGTGGTGAAGGCGTCCTTACTTATTCCTTAGGAAATGAAACGAATACAACAGGATATTTTGAAAACTTAGCAGCTGGAGAATATGAAATAAGTGTAATAGATGAAAACGACTGTGAAATTGCTGTTGTTCAAACTATAGAGGAGCCTGAAGAATTGGACGTTGAAATATCGGAGATTCAGCAAAATGATTGTTTTGGAAATGAAATAGGATCGGTTCAATTAACAACAAGCGGAGGTACCGGATCTTTAGAGTATACACTAAATGGAGAAACCAATACTTCCGGGCTTTTTGAAGAGCTTCCTGCTGGAATGTATGAGGTTTCGATTGTTGATGAAAATGAATGCTCGACGGTACAGAATGTTGAAATTACAGAGCCTGCCGAATTATTAGCAGAGATCGTTGATCTTCAAAATATTGAATGTGATGGAACAGGAGTTGGGTCGGTTGCTATTGAGGCTAATGGAGGAAGCGGCACCTATGAATATATTTTAGGAGCGGAGACCAATACGACAGGTATTTTTGAAAACCTTAATGCTGGAGTCTATGAGCTTCAAGTGCTTGATGCCAATGGCTGTGACGTTTTAGAAGCTTTCGATATTGTCGAAGCTGCTGATCTGGAAGTTGCTGTTGAAGAGTTGGCAGGTATTAATTGTTTTGGTGATGAAACAGGTTCTGTTCAAATTACCGCAGGAGGGGGCAGTGGGACTTATGAGTTTACCATCAATGGACAGAGCAACAACACTGGACTTTTCGAAGGCTTGCCTGGCGGAACATTTGATGTGACCGTTGCCGATCAGGATGGATGTTCAGATGTCAGTGAATATACAATTGAACAACCGACAGCTATAGAGACAGAAATTGTTGAAATGGAAAACGTTGCCTGCTTTGGTGAAGTAGGGATGGTTCAGGTGAATGCAAATGGAGGAGCAGGATCATTTCAGTATACTTTAAATAATGAAACGAATACGAATGGAATATTTGAAAATATACCAGCAGGAGATTATGATTTAGTAGTGACGGATTCAGAAGGTTGTAGCAGTTTAAGTAGTGTAATGATAGAAGAACCGATGGCTCTTGAATTAAGTATTATTGAAAATATTCCTGCTGCATGTTTTGGTGAAAGTACAGCAATTCTTTTTGTCGATGCAGTTGGAGGTACAGGAGATTATCTGTATACCTTAGGGACAGAAACGAACGCGTCAGGAGATTTTATAAACATCATGGCTGGTGACTATGAAGTGATGGTGGTGGATGAAAATAATTGCCAAACGATTATAATGGCGTCCGTTGAACAAGCTGAAGAAATAAGCACAGCACTTATTGATGTTCAAAATATTGATTGCGGTGGTGCAGCAGATTCTGGTGGGGTAGAGGTGCAGGCGCAGGGCGGAACAGGCCCTTTCTTTTATACTTTAAATGCTGCTTCTAATGGCTCAGGAATTTTTGATAACCTCATTGCGGGAAATTATGAAATAGAAATTGCAGATGCGAATGGCTGTTCTATTATTCAGGAATTTTCAATTGTAGAAGGCGCTAATTTAGAAGCTGAAATCAATCAACTAGAGAGTATAAATTGTTTTGGTGACAATACAGCAAGTCTGCAAGTAAATGCGAATGGCGGAAGTGGAATGTATCAATTTACGCTTGGAGGAATGACCAACACGACGGGCTTGTTTACAAATCTTTCCGCTGGAAATCAATCCGTACAAATCGTAGATACCGAAGGTTGTGAATCGGTTTTAGAATACATGATTGAACAACCGCAGGAAATTACTATTCAAAATGTAGCGTCTATAGGTCCTAGCTGTTTTGGTGCTTCAAACGGTTCGTTAAATGTTCAAGCTGATGGTGGTGATGGAAACTATATGTATACTTTAAATAGCGAAAATAGTCCTTCTGGAATTTTTGCCGATCTCGCTGCAGGAGATTACCTTTTGCTCATTACAGATGGCAATGGCTGTACTACTACATCAACGGTTACGATGGAACAACCCGATCAGATTTTTGCTGTTTTAGTAGAAAGTGAGGACGTTTTATGTTTCGGTGCAGATAATGGAATGATCCAGATCGGAGCACAAGGCGGAAATGGAAATTACACCTATGATTTAGCGGGACAATCCAACGATTCCGGGATTTTTGAAAATCTATCTGAAGGGATTTACATCCTTACGGTCGTAGATGAATTTGAATGTGCTGCTGAAATTGAAGTGACGCTGGAGCAACCGCAAGCTTTAGAAGCGGAGATTGTTAGCCTTCAATCTATTGGTTGTAGTGGAAATCAATTTGGTGCTGTTCAACTTGGCGTACAAGGCGGCACAGGCATGATAGAATATATTCTAAATACAGAAACGAATACGACAGGTAATTTTGAAAATTTAAATATCGGAGACTATACCGCAGAAGTGATTGATGCGAATGGATGTAATACGCTGATTGATTTTAGTATTATCCAAACGGATGATTTAGAAGCGGAAGTTATTATGAATACACCAGTGAGCTGCTTCGGAGAAAACAATGGAATGATCCAAATTGCAGTAAGTAGTGGAAGTGGATTATATACCTATAGTCTTGGAGCTGAAACGAATAACTCTGGCGTCTTTACCAACTTGCCAGCAGATACTTACGAAGTAGAGATTACCGATGGAGTAGGTTGTAATACAACAGTGGAGTTTACCATTGATCAACCGAATCCAATAAATGTGGAAGCTATCGAGCTTTCTCCATTGACTTGTTTTGGTGAAAGTAATGCGGTGATACAACTCGAAGCTTTTGGAGGAAATGGTCCTTACATTTTTAATCTGAATAATCAGACTAATACCTTCGGCGGATTTGAAAACTTATCTGCGGGTACTTATGAAGCTACTGTAACCGATCAAAATAATTGTTCTACCACAACTGAAATTGTGATTATTGAACCGGATGCTATTCAGACAGCGTTATTAGAAAGTCTGGAGCCGGATTGTAATGGAGAAGCCAACGGTTTAATTCAAATTGAAGCCGATGGTGGAAGCTTTCCATATGAATATACTTTAGGTACCGAGACCAATAATTCTGGAGTTTTTGATAACCTTCTTGCTGGAAACTATCAGGTGTTTATCACGGATGATAATGGTTGTATGACAACAGAAACTATTTCCTTGTCGGAGCCAGACGTTTTAATTTCCGGAATTTTAAATATTAATCCAGTTTCCTGCTATGGTGGAAATGATGCAACAATTTTTATTGGTGCAGACGGAGGAACTCCAGGCTATATGTTTGAACTCAATGGCCAAATAAATGGTGGAGGTGTATTTTTTGGTTTAGCAGCAGACGAGTATATTGTAGAGGTCTCTGATGCCAATGGATGTGTTAGTGAAACTGTTGTGGTTGTTTCTGAACCTGAAGAACTGACCGCTGAAGCAACTGATCTTACCGAAGATACCGGAACTGCCAATGGTAGTGCTACGATTGTTCCAAGTGGAGGTGTCGGCCCATTTATGTATTCGCTAGACGGCATTGATTATAATTCCTTTAGCATGATTACGAATCTGGCAGTAGGAACCTATACCGTATTTGTTCAGGATTCTAATGGATGTATTACAGAGGTAACATTTACGATCGAAATGGGAACTTTCATTTCAAATCCAGAGGAAGGTGTTTCGGATATTCAGCTTTTTCCAAATCCATTTTCTGATGAGTTGTTTTTAAAAGTTGATCTGTTGTATAGTCAGGAAATCGAACTTCGAATGTTTACCATCCACGGACAAGAATTATTCGTGTATAAAAAAGACTTCGGATCGGGACTATCTAATCAAACATTAGAGCTTCCGAATCAACTGGCTGCTGGCGCTTATATTTTTAGTATTCGAAGTGAAAATGCACACCTCGGCTATTATAAGCTGATTAAGCAGCGATAAAAAATATTTTATTAAATAAAGGTTCTTTTCAATAAAAATAGAATCCAAAACAATAGGTTTTGGATTCTATTTTTTATATATTATATATATCTAGTCAGAATTACTATCTAATTTGGATTAAAATTTTGAATAAACTAGATCAACATTACTTATGTTTTAATTAAAGCTATGAATTATGAAACGATCAAAAGTGTACACCACTCTTTTTTTTCTATCTTTTCTTTATTCTTCATTTTCAATCGCTCAAATTACATACGAGGATTTATTATTGGAATTAGAGGATAGGCCTATTCCTTTACTTCTATCTTCACTAACGGATAACAACAATCATTCTGCTAATCTTAGGGATGATGATGACTTGTTAATAGCTTTAAGAAGGGATGATGGAGATGGGAATAATTGGATAGAGGCTGATTCAATCGAATATTTTTACGATACTAATGATAACCGTACTTCTAGGTTAGGCCTCAACTGGGATGGAAGTAATTGGGTGAACAGTTTTCAAACTACCTATGAATACGATGCTAACAATAATCAATCATTAGTTGTAGACCAAGACTGGGATGGAAATAATTGGGTAAATAATGCTCAATTTTTCTATGAATATGATATGGATAGTAATCTAATGTCATGGTCAAGTCAAGACTGGGATGGAAATAATTGGGTAAATGATTTTCGATTTTTCTATGAATATGATATGGATAGTAATCCAACATTATGGTCATGGCAAAGCGGAGATGGAAGTAATTGGGAAAATA
>CAYXQH010000377.1:0-6376 GCA_964467425.1 uncultured Saprospiraceae bacterium | reverse complement strand
GAAGATTTACTTGCAGAAATTCGAGATGCGCTTAATAAATAACGTTTATTAAGTTTCACATATAGATATTAAAAACAGCTGCCCAATCGGGTGGCTGTTTTTTTTTTTTTGCATTTCATCATTTTAATCTTAATTTTAGAAGAACTAAAACGCTCCATTTAAATGGAAGAAAAACCAAAAAAGAAACTCAAAAAATTACTCGATCGATTGCAAGTGGAAAGCTGGCAATTAGAGTTACTCGTTTCTGGTTTTGCCATTTTTTTAGCGGCCAATGCTATTCATCCAGTCTCAAAGTATGCCACCAAATTAATGGCTATTTCAGAAGGCTTAAACTTTAGTTTTGATTTTATTCCAATCATAGCCATCATTCTTCTTGGAGCTGTTTATTTCATTTTCATCAACCTGATTTTACACATTATCTTTCGAGGGATGTGGATTAGTGCTATCGGCCTCCGATCAATTTCAGGAGATGTCGATTTTGAGATTTTAAATTTTGCAAAACCCTTTGATCGGTTTATGCGAAAGAAAATTAAATCCTTCGATTTTTTCATACAACGATTGGAAGATATTAGTAGCGTAATATTTGCTTTTACTTTCTTGATCATTTTCATGATGATCTCTGTTGGCTTATTTGTTTTCTTCTTATTATTTGTAGGTTATATTATAAGTCTACTTGATGATTTCAGCAACTCAAAAGCCTTTGCTATCGTCGGAGTTATTCTAGTTTTCATTTTCTTCTTTGGTGCTCTTTTATACTTTATTGATTTTATTACGCTCGGGTTTTTCAAACGAAAAAGATGGATCGCAATATGGTATTATCCCATTTATAGATTCTTTAGCATCATTACTTTTTCCTGGTTGTATCGCCCGCTGTATTACAATTTAATTGACAACAAGTTTGGTAGAAGAGTCGGCGCATTCCTTGTACCTTATTTTATCTTGATTGTATTATTCTCAACAACTGACGCAAGTGTCAATTTATACATCCCAAAAGACAAAGAAGGCTTATTGATTTCCAATAGATATTTCGACGACTCTCGTGAAGAAGATCAACGTATCCGCAGTATATCCATACCTTCTAAATACGTAAAGAATGGATACCTGGAATTGTTTTTAAGATATAATGCCAGGAATGATGATCGGATCATCAAAGAAATTTGCCCTGATATCGTACCTGACGAGACTCCCGGAATTGGCACAGACATCGTTATATCTGGAGGTGATGAAAAATATCATTCACCTGCAGATTCTATTCTTGGTTGCATCTCGCAATTATATGCCATCTCTTTGAATGATAGCTTATTTCAAAACCTGGATTATTATTTTTATACACACCCGACCTATGAAGAAGAAGGGATCAAGACGATCATCGATATATCCAGTTTCGCGAGAGGCAAACATGTCCTTGATATAAAAAGAATGGAGTATAATTTTAGTAAAGACACTACTACTTCAATGCCCTACGTTAGTACGCCTATTTGGTTAGAGTAAAACTATTTTATAAATCCGCTAACTCTTATGTTCATCCCGAAGCGCTCTCCTCAAAATTTTCCCCACATTCGTCTTTGGTAGCTCATCTCTAAATTCTACCTTCTTCGGTACTTTATAGCCCGTTAAATTTTCACGACAATATTCAATCAATTCATCTTCTTTTAGAGACTTATCTTTTTTGACCACACAAATCTTGACCACTTCCCCTGATGATTCATGTGGAATTCCAATTGCAGCAACTTCCAAAACTTTTGGATGAGCAGAGATCACATCTTCTATTTCATTTGGATAGACATTAAACCCAGAAACTAAGATCATATCTTTTTTACGATCGACTATTTGGAAAAATCCATCTTCCGACATTTTTCCAATATCACCTGTGGAAAGCCAACCATCTGAAGAAATCACATTTGCGGTTTCGTCTGGTTTATTATAATAGCCTTTCATTACTTGTGGTCCACGAATTTGAATCTCTCCAACGGTCCCAGCAGTAACCGCTTTTTTATTATCATCTACAATTCTTAACTCCGTTGATGGTACGGGGATTCCAATGGTTCCTAATCTCCCCGATCCATCTAATGGATTGAATGTTGCAACTGGCGATGACTCGGTCATACCATACCCTTCCGATAGAAAACACCCCGTTACTTTTTGCCACTTTTCTGCGACCGCTCTTTGTACAGCCATTCCTCCTCCTGCTGTTACTTTTAGATGAAACTCAACTTTTCCAAAATCAGCATTATTAATTAATGCATTGAATAACGTATTCACGCCAGTCATCAATGAGATCGGATATTTTTTAAATGCTGCAACAACTGTTTTTAAATCTCTTGGATTTACAATCAATACGGTTTGAGCACCAATACTCATCAAGGCCAAACAGTTAACAGAGAACGCAAAAATATGGTACATCGGTAAAGGAGAGAGTACCATCTCTTCTCCGTCTTTCAGAAAAGGCAACATGATCGAACGTGTTTGTGCCATATTTGCCACCAGGTTTCGGTTGGTCAACATGGCTCCTTTTGCAACACCTGTTGTTCCTCCAGTATATTGTAATAAAATCACATCTTCAGGATTACTCTTATAATCCGGTAAGGTAAATTTCTTTCCTTGTTTTACTGCCTCACTAAACGTTACTGTATTTGGAATATTAAATTTAGGAACCATTCCTTTTACCGTTCGAACTACAAAATTGGTAATTCGTCCTTTCACTGCACCCAACAATTCTCCAATACTTGTGACAATAACTGTTTTGATCTGCGTATCTCCCATTACCTTCTCCAAATTCGACGCAAAGTTTTCAGCAATTACTATTGCTTTCACTCCTGCATCTGTAAATTGATGCCGCATCTCTCTTGGTGTATATAAAGGGTTTGTATTAACCACAACTAAGCCTGCTCGAAGCGCTCCGAACAAAGCAATTGGATATTGTAAAAGATTGGGCATCATCAATGCAATCTTATCTCCAGGTTCTAAGCCTCTTGATATTAAATAGGCGCCAAATTGCTTTGACTGTTTATCTAATTGATCAAAAGTTAAATCTTTACCCATACAGGAAAAAGCAACTTGCTTTCTATACTTTTCAAAAGTAGTTTCAAACAAATCGATCAGGCAACTATATTCTTCTGGATTTATATTCGCGGGAACACCACTTGGGTAATTTTTTAGCCACGGTCTGGAATCTGTCATTGATCTATGATATTGATAATAAAATATTTTTTAGAATAAAGCCTAATGTACGATTTTTTGCAATTTTTGTAAAATCTATCTAATCCTAAAATAATCGATTTATAAATAATAAGGTATAATCCCTACGTTTTTGCTTTGTTTATAGGTTAAAAACTCTTACCTTTGCCCCGCTAAAAAATATTCTTAACCCTGTCTGTTATTTTAAAATCTATTTTAGCACCACATAAAGCTGTGGGAGATTTATAAAAAAGCAGGCTACAAAATCGAGCATCCTATGTCAGACGAAAAGGATCTCAAAACGGATGAGCCTACCGAAAACGCTCCCGTTAAAAACGCAGAAGATACTTCTGTAGATGAAATTGCTGTAAACGAATTGGTCGAAGACCCAAATGCAGCACTTCTCAAAACTGCTCACGACGATTTCGATTGGACGCAGACCAAAAAACACGGTCTTCCTTACACCGAAAAAGAAATCGAAGATTACCTATCACAATACGAAAGCACATTAAGCGCGCTTATTGAAAGTGAAATCGTTAAAGGTAACGTATCCGCTATTCATGATGGAGATGTTGTTTTAGACATTGGATTCAAATCTGATGGTCTTATTTCTCTTTCTGAATTCCGTGATTTACCTGACTTAAAAGTTGGCGATTCTGTTGAGGTATATGTTGAACAACAAGAGGATGAAAGAGGGCAATTAGTTCTTTCGAGAAGAAAAGCAAAATTATTACGCGCATGGGAAGGTATCGTAGATTCTTTTACCAATGGTTCTGTAATAAAAGGTACTATCGTAAGTAAAACAAAAGGTGGATTGATCGCAGACTGCGGAGGATTAGAAACATTCCTTCCTGGTTCTCAGATTGATATCAAACCAATTATTGATTACGATGCATACGTTGGCAAAACAATGGAATTCAAAGTTGTTAAAATCAACGAGCAAATTAAGAATGCTGTAATTTCTCATAAAGCCTTAATCGAATCTGACCTTGCTGAGCAAAGAGAAGCGATTATTGGTAAATTGGAGAAAGGACAAGTATTGGAAGGATTGGTTAAAAACATTACTGATTTTGGAGCATTCCTTGATCTTGGTGGAGTTGATGGTCTATTATATATCACTGATATTTCATGGGGTCGAATTAACCACCCATCTGAAATTTTAGCACTTAACCAGAAAATTAGCGTTGTTGTTCTTGATTTTGATGAGAACAAAAAACGTATTTCACTTGGTCTTAAACAACTTCAACCACATCCATGGGAAGTACTTACTGAAGAAGTTGCTGAAGGATCTGTTGTTAAAGGTAAGATTGTTAATATTGAAGACTACGGTGCATTCCTTGAAATCCAACCTGGTGTAGAAGGATTGATTCACGTTTCAGAAGTTACTTGGAGCAACCAGCCAATCAATGCAAGAGAGCACTTCAAATTAGGACAAGAATACGAAGCGAAAATCGTAACTATAGATCGAGAAGAAAGAAAGATGTCATTAAGTGTCAAACAACTTTCTGATGATCCATGGAGCGAAATCGAGAAGCAGTTCCCTGTTGGCAACCAATTCAGTGGAGAAGTCAAAAACCTTACACCATATGGTGTATTTGTTGAGCTAGAAGAAGGAATCGGAGGAATGGTGCACATTTCTGATCTTTCCTGGACGAAACGATATTCTCATCCTTCTGAATTCACTAAAGTTGGCAATCAGATAGAAATTGTAATTCTTGACATAGATAAAGATAGCCGTAAACTTTCTCTTGGACATAAACAAATTGAAGAGAACCCTTGGGATACGTTCGAAAATGTATTCCCTGTAGGATCTTATCATGAAGCTACTGTTGTAAGAAGAGATGATCGAGGTGTCATTGTTCAATTACCATACGGTCTTGAAGCATTTGCTCCTATTAAGCATATGAAAAAAGAGGATGGTAAATTGGCAAACGTTGAAGAACAATTAACTGTAAAAGTTATTGAATTCAATCGCGATGATAAAAGAATCCTTGTTTCTCACCTTCGATACTTAGATGATATCAAGAGAGAAGCGGATGACTCTGTTAGAAAAGAGAAGCAAGAAGTTCGTAAGCAAACACGAAATGCTGTCAAATCAACCCAATCAAAAGTTGAAAAAACGACACTTGGAGATCTTTCTGTTTTCTCACAACTTAAAGAACAACTTCAGGAGAATGATGATGCTCCTAAGCCAAAAGCAAAACCTACTCCTGAACCAAAAGTTGTTGAGGAGGTTGTTGAAGAGCCAACTCCTGTTGCAGAAGAAGTAACAGAAGAAGTGGTTGAGGAAGTTGTTGAAGTTGCTACAGAAGAAGTGGTTGAGGAAGTTGTTGAAACTCCTGAAGCTGCTGCGGAAGAAACTCCTGCTGCTGTTGATGATTATAAAAAAGTAGAAGGTATAGGTCCTAAAATTGAGCAATTGCTTCATGAAGCTGGCTTAAACACTTATACTCAACTTGCAGAAGCTAAGCCTGATTCTATTAAAGAAATCCTGGCTGCTGCTGGTAATCGTTACAAAATGCATGATCCAACGACTTGGCCCGACCAAGCTAAGATGGCTGCAGACGGCGAGTGGGACAAACTCAAGAAGTGGCAAGACGAATTAGACGGTGGTAAATAATAATTGATAAAAATTAACCCACATATAAAATCCCTGGTCATTATTTGATCAGGGATTTTTTTTATTTTGCACTTAAAAAGAATATGCATCTATTTAAGTTCCTTCCAGTCCTAATATTATTTGTTCTCAGCTCGTGTAATAACCAACCAGCATCAAACCAAAACGCCCAAGGCACTCAAGACGGTGTAGTCGATGTTGAAGCTTTTGAAAAATTAAGTCTTTCTCAGGATGTTCAATTAATAGATGTCAGAACACCTGAAGAGTTTAGTGCCGGCTATATTCCAAATGCTAAAAATATAAATTTCCGGGATTCCAACTTCAAACAACAAATTTTATCCCTCGATAAAAACAAACCCGTATTACTATATTGTAAAAGCGGAGGTAGAAGCGGTAAAAGCTATAAGCTTTTTAAAGGAGAAAAGTTTGAAACAGTTTATGATTTAAAAGGTGGTTTTACTGCTTGGAGCAGTGCAAACAAAGCTATTTCAAAATAATTAAAAAAAAGATTCATTTTTTTGAAACATTTTTTTAATTATTAAAGTAATTCATAATACGTAAACCTCTCAATACTACGACTAA
>CAYXQH010000376.1:0-6391 GCA_964467425.1 uncultured Saprospiraceae bacterium | reverse complement strand
AGAGAAGGACAATTATTGTTTCAGGCAAATGATAGAGAGTATGCTGTTTTAGGTGTGGGAATGCGGAATAAATTAACGGTAAATGTAGATAATGAATTCACACCGATTACGGTATACATGGCAAAAAAGAAAAGAAGTGTCACAAAGCCTTTTATCAAAAAATTTCTTTATCCGGCAGGTACTTTTGTGATACAACAAGATTTTGATAATCAATATATCCTGTGCTCCTTAGAGTTTGCGAGGAGTTTACTAAAAGTAAAAAATGAAGTAAGTGCCATAGAGATAAAAATGGATTTTGAAAAAGATGAAGACAAAACGATTGCAGCGATCCAAAAAGTCATGGGGGATAAGTTTGTGGTGAAAGACCGCTATCAACAAGACGAAGCTTTTTTGAAGTTGATGAATTTAGAGAAGTGGTTGAGCTATGTCATTTTTTCTTTAACCTTGATTTTAATTTCCTTCAACTTAATAGGATCGTTATGGATGATTGTTTTAGATAAGAAAAAAGATATTGCCATCTTAAAATCGATGGGCGCCACGAATAAAACGATTCGAAATATTTTCCTAAATCAAGGCTTATTATTGTGTTCGATAGGCTTGATCTTTGGATTTGTGATTGCTGGAGGTTTGTATATTCTGCAGAAGGCTTACGGAATCGTACCGATTCCACCGGGTTTTGTGGTAGATGCCTATCCGATAAGCATGCGAATTGGAGATTTTACAGTTGTAGCCGTAACAGTATTAGTAATTGGCCTTATGGCATCTCTACTTCCTGCAATAAAAGCGTCAAAAATTTCAGCTTTGGTTCGGGAGGAATAAAAAAACAATTTTCTTTTCTATTTTTGCAATTTGCAATTTTAAACTTATGGAAAATTGGGAGTTAGATTTTGAATGGTTGAGTGTTCGACATAAAGTGAAGGACTTATTTCGGCGAGATACTTTGCCGGATTTGAATGGAGTATTGTTTCTGATTGGTATTCAAGAGCTTGGGCGTTGGGGAGAAGAGTTTACTAAAGAGGAAAAGCAGGATTTAATGCATATCGCTGCTTGCAGATTGTTGAGCTTTGATGGCTATTATGAGTTTCAAGGAAGAGATGCAGATGGCTGGCCACATTTTAAAATGATTAGACCCTTGCAAGTCAGTGGCGTAAAAGAACAGGCACAGTTTTTAAAAGAAAAAGTAATCCAATATTTTAAGGATTTAGAACGTGAAAACAACAAATTTGAAGAAGAATAGACTTTATTCTAAAATATTTTGGTGATGAATGGGGATTAAGATTTTATTGCTAATCGAGGCGGTAAAAACCAGTCCGTACCGGAACGGGCGGGCGGAGTGTAGCCTTAGCTACATGAGTATTTTTCCAACGATGAGTAGTAAGAAAAGATAATTCAGCTTCACATGAAATTATTTAGAATCCAGTCTAACTAAACAACGTTAAAATTCAAACGAGTATGAAACAAGTACTATTTTTTGCAGGTATATGTTTATTGACCCTTTTTAGTTCGTGTGGAGGACCAAAAGTTACCTATGCAGAAATCGAAACAGATTTCGGCAATATGACGGTGAAACTATATAATACTACACCAGAGCACCGAGATAATTTTATTAAACTGGTAAAAGAAGGCTTCTATGATGATCTTCTTTTTCACCGAATAATCTATGGGTTTATGATTCAGGGAGGAGATCCTAATTCTAAAGGTGCAGACCAGAATGCTAGTTTAGGAAGTGGAGGGCCAGGCTACACCATCCCACAGGAAATAGGAGGGCTACATATTAAAGGAGCACTTTCAGCAGCTCGGCGACCAGATCAGGTGAATCCAGAAAAAGAATCTTCCGGTTCTCAGTTTTATGTAGTACAAGGGCAGCCTATTAGTGAGCAACGAATAAGTAGTATTGAGCAGACGAAAGGAATAAAATACTCTCAGGAACAAAGAGAGTTATATCGAACTTTAGGAGGAACACCTCAATTAGATAATGATTATACCGTTTTTGGAGAGGTGGTGAGTGGAATGGAAGTGATTGATGAAATAGCAAAAGTACAAACAAACGGCAATCCTCCGGAAGGGACTAGTCGCCCTTTGAAAGATGTAAAAATGAAAATTAGAATTGTAGAATATAATCCTGAGGATAAATAAAAATATAGTTATGAGTTTAAAGACAAGTCGCTTATTACTTTTATTGAGCGTATTAATCGTTTTTTCCTGCGGTCGTCCAGTTGCAGACTTTGCCTATTCAGGAGGAGGAGAGGCGCCTGCAAAAGTTGATTTTGAAAATAAATCAAAGGAAGGAGAAACCTATGAATGGGATTTTGGAGATGGTAATAAATCTACAGAATCGGCACCAAGTCATCGATACAAAACTTCGGGAAACTATGATGTTGTATTGAAAGTAATGAAAGGAGAAAAGTCAGCAACGAAGAAAAAAAATATCTTAATCGAATCTCCTGAAAAATGCTACGTAGAAATCGAAACAGACTTCGGCAATATGCTGGTGCTCCTACACGATGCTACGCCGCTACACCGAGATAACTTTATCAAATTGGTGGAAGAAGGATACTATGAGGATTTGCTTTTTCATCGGGTGATAAATGGGTTTATGATTCAAGGCGGTGATCCGCAATCCAGAAATGCAAAACCAGATAAACCTTTAGGTAATGGCAGCCCGGGTTACCAAATTCCAGCAGAATTTGTTGACTCCTTGATACATGTCAAAGGAGCACTTTGTGCAGCAAGAACAAATAATCCACAGAAAAAATCTTCCGGTTCCCAGTTTTATATTGTTCAGGGAGGAAAAAAGAAAGATCGGGAATTGAGTATGATTGAAGCAAGAGGTGATTTTAATTATACCTCCGAACAAAAGGAAGCCTATAAAGAAATTGGAGGGACTCCTCAACTAGATAGAGGGTATACCGTATTTGGAATGGTCATCGAAGGAATCGAAGTAATTGATAAAATTGCGGCGGTGAGGACAAAGCAAGGAGATCGTCCAGTCAAAGATGTGAAAATGAAAATGAAAGTTATCCGATAAAAACGAATTAATAGTTAATTATGCCACGGAAAGAATATTTAGGTGTTGACATAGGAGCTTCAGGAATCAAAGGAGCAATCGTTGATGTTAAAACTGGAGAATTAGTTAGTGAGCGATTAAGGATTCCAACGCCTAACCCATCGACGCCAAAAGCAGTAGCAAAAACTTTTGCAACCTTGCTGAAAGAGTTTGGATGGAAAAATAAAGTAGTTGGTTGTGGCTTTCCGGCTATAGTCAGAAATGGAGTAGCCTATACAGCTGCAAATATTCATAAGTCATGGATCAAAACGGATATTGAAAAACTTTTTTCCAATGCTTCTGGCTGTGAAGTTACGGTGAAAAATGACGCAGATGTTGCAGGTATTGCTGAGATGAATTATGGTGTTGGAAAAGGCCATAAAGGGACTGTTCTTATTGTAACGATTGGCTCAGGTTTAGGCTCCGCTCTGTTTATAAATAACACCTTAGTTCCAAATACAGAATTTGGACATTTTTATTTGAAAGGGCATAATAAAGTAGTGGAACAATATGCTGCAGATAGTGTACGAAAAAAGAAAGACTTATCCTGGAATGTCTGGGCTGGTCGCTTTGATCGTTATCTAGAGCACATGGAATTATTGCTATCGCCGGATTTGATTATTCTTGGTGGAGGTGCCAGTAAAAAGTTTGAAAAATTTAAAAAGAACCTTACAATAAAAACACCGATAACACCTGCCACTCTTTTGAATAATGCAGGTATTATCGGGGCTGCTGCCTATGCTTCCAAAATGGAAAAGGCTATGGAAAAATCTTCTGTTTAAATTACGGTATACTTTAAGGCAGTAAACTCATTTGATACAAATAGCGCTCGCTGAAGGTCTGTTCTTCTTCTCCGCAATCGCTTGCATGCTCCTCGATTTGATTTAGCCTTTCTGGAGTACTTGGACGAGTACTTAGCCACGTCACTTCTCCGGAATGATCAAAAGCTCTTTCTAGAAAAGTTTTTAAACCTCTCGCTTCATATTGAAAAGGACAAATCATTTCTCCAGTAAATTTATCGGCATCTAAAACGGCTTGTTCTGTATAAGAAAGGCTATGAATATTTTGCGCAATATCAATAGCTCCCTGCGATTCTGTACCAAGCTTTAAATCGCCAATTAATAAAGTACCATATTGATCAGCCAAGGCTTCAATAACAATTCCTTTTTCAGCATAGTAAACCTCATGAGCCAGGATGCTAAATAATTCATTTTCTCCGCTGATCATTTTCAATAGTCCTGTATAAATAAAAATCTTTCCTCCTGGTATGGTGAATGCTGTACGCATCTCGTCGTCTTGTAGAACAATAACTTCCCAGTTAAAAGTATTTCTGGTTTCTACCATGCTAGTATTGATGATGCTGGTCAGTAGCGTATTGATATATTCATGAAAGACTGGAATATCTTCTTTCTCCAAACGATTTACAGCTGCCGAATGACTCGTCATAAGGTTGGATAAATTGTCAGAAATAAGCTGCTGGTCTTCCAATGAAAACTCTGTACTGTCTTCGTGAACTACTATTTCTTCTGGCTTTTTACAGCTTTGAAGGAAGATACAACAGATAAGAAATCCAAAAATTGATTTTGTAATGATATGATTCATGGTTAGTCGATTTGTCAAAAGGATATACGATTAACGGGAGGAAGGGAGTGATTAATTAAGATAAGGGAGTAGGAAACAGATAAAATAGGGGAGAAAATATTGGGTAGGTTGGTATAAAAAAGGCAAAAAACATGCCATGCAAAATAAAACAGCCATCAAAATATGATGGCTGTTTTAAAAGTAAAAGTAAGTATCAGTATCAGTTCTTTATTTGGAATAAATGGAAATAATGCTTTTTACTTCCGAATCATTTCGGAAGCTTGGCAGGTATTTATAGATTTCCTGCTCCTTAAAATCATTTTCGGCAAGGGTATCGTTTAAAAGTTTTAATGCTTCAGCGCGTTCTCCAACCTCAAAAAGGCAGGCTATTTTGCAATAAGATAGTTCAATGCCATAAGAATAGAACCTAGCTTCTTCCAGGGTTTCAAAAACAGATTCAAAAGCCCCGGTTTCCAGTAAAAAGAAAGTGTATTGAATCCAGCAAGTACTAATTTCCGGAGCGATTTCTGTCGCTTTGCTATAAAATTTTTCTGCAAGGTCAAATTCATTCACCTGGAAGTAACATTTACCTAGCGCAGTATAATATTCCTCTTTAAGGTCTTCTATCGAAAGTGCTTTTTCATAAGCCGCTATCGCAGAGTTCCACTTCTCTTCTTTATTATAACATTCCCCAAGACGGTAATAAACATTGTCGTTTAGCGGATTGAGTTGAGCTGCTTTTAAATAGAATGATTTTGCTTTTGAAAGATCGTTCAGTTGCTCAAAACAAAAACCCATATTTACCATGATATCACTATCTGGCTTGACATATTCTAATGCTTCTTTATAGCAATCCAACGCTCTTTGATATTGATGGAGTTTTAAACAGGCATTAGCGCAATCCCGATAAGCAAATTCAAATTGATTATTAATAAGGTAAGCATATTCAAAAGCATCGGCAGCTTCTGAATGATCTCCTTTTGCATTATAAGAATATCCCAGGTTGTACCAGGCAACATAATTATAAGGGTCAAGGTCAATCAATCTTTTATGTAAAACAATGCTATCATCAAAACATCGGGACATTTCAACACTAAACCATATTCTACTCAAGGCTTCTGTATTTGAAGAATCATTTAGAATAGATTTTTTCAAAGCCAAAAACATGTTCTTAAACTCTTGTCTTGATTCAAATAGAATAGCTTTACTTAAAAAGATCTCACTAAGCTCTTTTTTAGAAGCTTGTTTTTCTAGTTGCTGTAAAAGTGCATGTGCTTCTTCGTAGTAGCCAAGCATGTTTAAACTTTCAACTCTCAATAGTATCGTCTCAAATTCAGAAGGTGAAAATAACTCGGCCTGATCCAAACAAGTAAGCGCTTGAGTTGCACAACCTTTTTCTAAAAGGAGCTCCGCTTTCTTTTTATGGAAGGTAGAAGAATAGGAATGTTGCTTGATCGCGTGATCAACCACTTCCATGGCTTTCCCCAAAAGTTCCGCTTTTTGATAATATTCGATAAGAGTAAGAAATACCGTTTCCTCATAGAATCCTACCGTTCCTTTCTGTGACATCGCCTCATACTCAGAAATGAGCGCATTTTGTATGTTTGAATTTCTATTATTCTGTTGATTCATGGTCAATGTGTAGTTGTGCTGAAGGTAAATATACATAAAAAAGAACCAAAGAAACTAGGTTTTGATACCATTATTTTCAAAAAAAATACGGAGTAGTTTTTTGTATTAAAAATTAAAATAAGCTGTATAACA
>CAYXQH010000375.1:0-6395 GCA_964467425.1 uncultured Saprospiraceae bacterium | reverse complement strand
AAACTAATCCGACGTCCCGTTTCCGCTGATTTATAAATCGCTTCAACAATTCTGATATCCCGCATCCCTTCCTCGCCAGGAACTAAAACAGGTTTTTTGTTCATGATCGCTAAAGCGTCGTCATCCATTTGTTTGGCCTGTTGATCAAGTGGAGAAGGAGAAAAAACAATACCGTCACTTGTTCTGCCTTGTACACGAGAATACGACTGAAACGGTTTTAATTCATACCAACCTTTTTCACAATCAACTTTAAGATGATTAATGTTTTCACCAAAACTGGTTTTACAGTTGGCTATCGCGCCACTTGGAAACTGTAAGGTGAATGCTGTAGTTTCATCCACTTCCGTATAAATCTCTGGACGATTGGTACTGTGTTTTGCAGATAAGACAGCGATAGGTTCTTCTTGCGCAGCATATCGTGCCCCATTTAAAGAATAGACGCCCATATCATACATTGCCCCGCCGCCCATTGACTTCTTAAATTTCCAATGATCACTTCGACCATCAAAATATCCTGCTTCGGTCATGATTTTTTGGATTTTACCATAAGGTTTAGACTTTGCAAGCTCGATTATTTTTTGAGTATTGGCTTCATGTTGCATTCGATAACCGATAGAAAGTTTCACCTTGTTTTTCTTACAGGCTCGAATGATCTCCATACATTCTTTTGCTGTCCTTGCCATGGGTTTTTCGCACCAAACATGTTTTCCAGTGTTTGCCGCTTTAATCGCATATTGCGCATGTAAACCTGTAGGCAGGACAATATAAATAATATCAATATCCGGATTGTCAGCAATGCGATCCATGTTTTCATAATTATAAACATTGCTGTCTTTGATCTTATAGCGCTTTTGCCAAACGGGAATCTTTGCAGGACTGCCAGTTACGATCCCTGCAAGGTGACAATGTTCGGTTAACTGAAGCGATGGAGCTAATAAGTCTGTGCTATAATAGCCTAGTCCAACCAGGGCAACGCCTAGATTTTTTTTAGGTTTTGAACAAAGAAACTCAGGTAGTGCAAGAGCTAAGGAAGCAGTAGCAGAGTTTTTAATGAAGGATCGTCTGGTAATCATTATTTATAAGTTTACCGAAATATAACGAAAATTCATTTTAATATCTTGCATTGTTCTGCTATTTAAAAAGGGCTAAAAAATTAAGAGCGTTAAGTGTTGAATCTTAACGCTCTTTAAATTTGAATTATAAATATAACTTTAGTGGTCTCGTATTTATTCAGTATAAATCTCTATATCCGGATAGAAAGATCCAAAAGAGAAAAAATAGCCCATAAAGGAGTTAGGGATTTCTAATTGAGTACCAGCCAATGGCCCGGCAGAAATTTTACCGCTAATCTCGAGTTGATTGCCATTCGCATCTGTTCCAATAACTGGATAAGCACTAAGGTCAAGCGTAAAGTCTTGTAGTGTACCGTCATCGTAAAAAACAGCGATCCAATTGTCTTCTCCTGAGCCAATAACCATCACATCATCATCTCCTAATTTATCATAAATGACTTTTGCTTCCGTCTCAAAGTTAGTGATGCTATAAACTTTGTTTGCACCATTATTTAAAACACCAAGGACACGCTCTTTCGATGGCAAACGATTGTCGAAAGGATTTCTTGGAAACAAGAAATAATCATGATTCGTTCGGTAGTTACCGTACGGGTAATTTTCGTAATTTCGATCGAAGCCGGTTTGTGTACTTAGAATTTTAGAATCCGGATACATCTTTTTCCAGGTCATCCAATAGGTTTCTATAATAGGGTAGGTTTCTGGAACGGTTCCAATAAGATCTCCATTGACACATTCTAAAGCAATCTGGGACCAATAGCTATCTGTCTCTCGATCATAAGGAATGATATTGTTGTTGTAAAGTTTTCCACTGACGCCGAAAGTCGTCGTCGAGCCATTGATCTCCCGATTCCAAGCTAAAGCTGTTCCGGTCAATGGGCAATAATTTAAAGCAAATTTATAACTTCCAATTTCATCATTGACTATTTCATGCCAGTCCAAAATCCGATGCGGATAAGCTTTGATTTCGCCATCTTTCAAAACGCCAACCACTAAGCTAAAATCGCTTAAAAAATCAACATCATCTACATCTACAAACTGTGGGTTATCGATAGAAGGAATTCCATCTTTTCCTGGCCCTCCATCTTGTACTTCTTCTGAAGGAATTAACCACTCTGTAGATTGGTCTTCTTTTTTACAAGCAAGAAAAGTTAGAACTGTGATAGCGGATAAAAGGAGTATTTTTTTCATAACAAATGTTTTTTATAAAAATAGAGCACCCAAATTCAAAAATCTGAGTTTTTAGAAAAATCAAGTTTATAGGTGAATTGAAAACCTACTTTATAATCAGTTGTAATTTGTAAGCCTTCTAAATATTGTTTGATAGGAATCTCTGCTAATATACGAAAACCAATTTGATCGTTTGGTTGAAACTGCACAGCTAAAGGAATTCTAATCCAGTAACCACCGCTATTTGGCGCATCCGTTTGCTGTTCCTGATTTGGAGCTACATGCCTCAACTGAAAACCGAGTTCAGGAATAATAAACCAGGCTTTTGCAACGAATAAATAACTAAAAGCAGAAGTCAACTGAGTTTCATTTCCAAATTTAAAATAACGACCATTTATTTTTTCAGGATCTCCAAAATGAGGATTGCTGGTGTTGTATCGATACGAGATGGAAGTTTGGTTTGTAAGGTTCGGAATAATAAGATGGCTTTTTAAAACTGCAAATCGTCCGATAAAATCATAGGTGCCACTACCGCTCTGCATATCAGGAGAAAGATTGACACCTCTTACATCACTAATGTATTGTTGCCCGGTAGGAAACTTAATACCTGCACTATATCTTAAATTTAAATTTTCTGTTAGTAGATGATTATACTGTCCCAAAATAACTAAATCTCCTAGCCCGGTTGCGTTTTCAGATTCAGAAAAAGTAGTTCGACTTTGTCTGACTAGCGGAATAAACGTACTAAACGCCCAGTTTTTATTTAAAACAAAATCTGTTTTAAATAGTAAATTATGACCATTTCTGGTTCTTGGATCATTATTTAATTTTTTATTATTGTCAATCAGTAGATTGACGCTATTGTATTCATAGCCTAATTGAAAAACAATACTTTTAGTAGAGGCCCCTCCGATATCAAAGGAAGAAGAAATAGGCGCACCAGCTGAACAACAAGTCTGTGCATTCAGCTGGAGACCTACTATAAAAGATAAAATGAAGATTAATAACTTTCTAATCATGATTATAAAAAGATAATGCAAACTCTTAAAACTACCACTTATATTTTGTCATCTTCAGAACATTTATCTTAAGTTGGATTTTATTAATTTATTACCACGCCAATTAGCGGACAATTATCATAGCCATAGCGCTATGAGTATTTCCAATGCTTGCTCTTAAATTTAGTATTTAAAATTGAGGAAAGTGTCAATAAAAAACTTCGTGAGACGCTGTGTCAAAAGCTACAGAACGGTTATAGAAGAGAAGACTAACCATTTTTAATCCGATTAACCAATGCGGATTTTTTATTATTAGAAACCATAAGCTCCTTCCCATTTTCCAAAATAACAGAACCACCTTTCCCTTTTATATAACGGCTGATATATTCCAGGTTGACGATGTGTGATCGATGTATTCTATGGAATCCGAAATCGGTTAATGCTGTTTCATAGAATTTTAGATTTCTACAAATCAACGTCTTTCGACCATCCTTAAAATAAAAGCGCGTAAAATTATCCTCCGCTTCACAGTACAGTATCTCCGACATTCTGACGACATCAAAGCCTTCCATCAATGGTAAAACTAATTTTCTGTTTTGAGAATGAAGCGCCGCGATATTTTCTAAAAGGATTTTCGCATGGCTTAGTTTTTCTTTTTTATTTAAAGACGCTTCAACAGTAGCGACGGCTTTTTCCAATTCCTCTATGTCCACAGGTTTTAATAAATAATGAGCAGCACTCAAGTTAAAAGCCTGAACAGCATATTGACTAAAGGCAGTTATGAAAATAATTTCAAAATTAATTTCTCCCCATTGTTCCAACAAATCAAAAGCATTGCCGTGTGGCATTTCAATATCCAGGAAAACCAATTGAGGCTGATGTTTTAAGATAGCAGCTCTGGCTTCAATAATGTTGGCACATTCATCCAGAATAGTAACCTGTTGGCAATATTTTCCAACATAGTTACGGAGCGTTTCACGGCTATCTTGTTCGTCGTCAATTATTAATGCGGTAATCTTATCCATCTGATATTAATTAAACTAAATTTCGATTCATTGTTAAGAAAGGTTATGCGTCCAGATTTTCTTATAAAATTTCTCCTTACAACCTTTCATTCATCGCAACTTAGATAATAGGAATTTTTATTTCAACAATAGTTCCGGTATCTTCTATAGTGCTGTTTAAATCCGAAACTTTGATTTCGTAGTTTTTGTCATACAAATCATTAATTAATGCGATCCGTTTGGATACGTTTTCCAGGCCAGTGCTTTTGTATTTTTTTTGATTATCTGTTTTTAAAGCTTTTGATTTTTTTCTGCCGATCCCATCGTCCTTGATTATAATACTTAAATGGTCAGAAGCTTCGTTGATAGAAACATCCAAATGCCCTTCACCTTCCTTATAACGCAGTCCATGCCAGACCGCATTTTCAATGAATGGTTGAACAAGCATAGGAGGTACCTCCTGGCTGTAGCCATATTGTTTCGCATTATTTTCGAAAGTATAATTAAACTTATCTCTAAATCGAAAGTGCTCTAGTTTAAGGTATAGTTCATTCAATTCTATCTCCTCTTCGAAAGTGATAAAATCTTTTTGCGAATAATCGAGAACTTTACGCATCAGTCTGGAGAAATCTGCCAGAAATTTATTCGCTGCCTTTTCATCGTTTTTAGCTATAAAATTATTGACCGAGTTGAGCGCATTAAAAATAAAATGCGGATTCATTTGTGTTCGAAGAGATTTGAGTAAAAGCTTTTGATTGGCTTTTCTTTTCTCTCTAACATTTTTATATAAAAAGTAAAAGAAAATGAGCGAACCAATAAGGACAAGAGATAGAAGACCAATGATTATTTTTTGAGTATGCAGCTGCGACTCCATTAGCTCCTGATCTTTTTCATTCAGGTCATAATCTTTTTGACTGACATCAATTTGCTTTTGACCTTTGACAATTTCGATTTGTTGTTTTAGATCATTCTCTAGTTCCAGAATGGATTTTTCTTTTGCAACCTTGTACTTTTCTACATCGGATAAAGCCGCTGAAATTTTTCCAGCTCGTTGATTAAGTTCCGAAGATTTTTTATAAACCTCAGCAGAAATAGCAGCATCAGTACCTGGGGTAATCAAATCTTTTGAAACGCCAATGTAGCGTTCTGCTTCAGGGAGATTATTTTCAGCTTCAAAAATTTCTGCCAACTTCAGGTTTTCAGAAACTTGCGCATCATTCGAATAAGTGTAACCCGTATTGGTAGCTACATTCTCACGGATGACTAATTCTTCGCTAATGCTGAGTTCCTCTGAATCTAAAAGATCATCTTTTGCTTTTTTTATGGATTTATAATCTTCTTTCGAAATCTCTTTATTCTTTGGAAGAACATTAATAGAGTTGTTGTAGTATTCATTCGCTTTAGAAAAATCCTTTTGTTGAGTATAGGCTTGGGATTTTCTAGCTTCGAGTCGTGCTATTTCGATACTGTCCAATTCGTATTTCGATGCAATAGAGTCCAGTACAGCAACGACTTCCTCATTGTTCTTTTGGAATAGCTTTACATCTGTTAGCCCTTCCTCGCATTTTAAGGTTAATGATTTGTCGTAGCTTAAATCAATGCATAGTTGGAAACTGTTTTCCGCTTGCTTATCATTTTCAAGTGTTAGAAAAAGCTGACCCATTCGTTCGTAAATAATTGCTTTGGGGTTCGAATCTTTTTTATTACCAACTCTTGACATCGCCTGCTGGTATCGTTGGAGTGCTAATTCGTTCTGGCCAATTTGCTCGTAGATATTTCCAAGTAAAACGTAAGCTTCTCCTTCGACTTGACGCTTTTCTTTTTTTGAAGCGATATTAATAGCTTTTTCTACGAGCCTAATAGCTTCCGGAGGAGATTTTTCCATCACCTCACGAGCCTGCTGGATCAATGATGCACTAGTTTGTCTTTTGCCTTTAAATTTCTTCTGACCATAAACAGAGCCAGCAAAAATTAAAAGCAACAGGCAGATTATAATTTGACGATAATTCATAAAACGTAATATTAGTCTAAAGTTACAACACTTTTTATTAGCATTTTTTTCAAAAAACGGGAAAAATGCCCGCTTTACCAAGTTCTCCGGCCTCCTTACCTAGTCATTTGGCCTCTTAACCAAGTCTAGATTTTATTTACTG
>CAYXQH010000374.1:0-6407 GCA_964467425.1 uncultured Saprospiraceae bacterium | reverse complement strand
GATAATGGTTGCGCTGTCAGCTCAAATGTAGAGATTGTTCCAGATACCAATCTTCCAACCGCGGAGGCTGGACAAGGAGCGACACTTACTTGCGAAACAACACTTGCTACGCTGAACGGAATGGGCTCTAGTCAGGGAATGGGGTTTGAATATGAATGGCAAAACCAAGCCGGAAATGTAGTGAGTAATGATTTGATGTTTGATGTCAATATGCCAGGGACTTATACCCTGTTTGTTTTAAATACTGCTAATAATTGTGAATCACAAGATCAAGTAACAATCGTTCAGGATATAGTTGATCCAACAGCCTTTGCGGATTTTACTTCGGCGCAGACCCTGGATTGTATAAATACAACGATCACACTAGATGCTTCGGGTTCGAGTCCTTTCGGAGATTTAAGTTTTGAATGGATCAGTAATGATGGAAATCCTGTTTCAGGAGCCAATACTATTAATCCTGAGGTGTTTGAACCAGGCACTTATACCTTGACTGTAGTCAATACTCAAAACGGTTGTACCGATACGGAAGAAATTATTGTACTTCAAGATTTGACGCCACCAAATGTTGTGATTGAAGAACCGGATTTAATTACTTGTGCTATCACCGAAGTAGGTTTAGATGCCGGATCATCTTCTACCAATGGAGATTTTATGTACACCTGGTCTGGAACGGGGATTGCTTCAGGCGGAAATACACTGGAGCCAATTGTTAACCAATCAGGCGTTTTTACATTGACAATTTTGAATAATGAAAATGGCTGCGATGCAGAGGCTTCCATTACAGTGAATGAAAATACAATTCCTCCAATCGTGGTAGCAAATGCGGAAGATGAATTTGATTGTTTAACGGAAAGTGTTGGCTTGAATGGGGAAGGGTCTTCTTCTGGAAATAGCTTTTCTTATAGCTGGACAGGCAATGGGCAGATTGATGATTCTGGAACTTTAAATCCAACCGTTTATCAAGCTGGTGTTTATACTTTAATGGTTACCGATGCACTGAACGGTTGTACAGCATCAGAAAACATTACGGTCTTAGAAGATACGAATGTGCCGAGTAGCACAGACTTATTGATTGAAGAGCCAGCATGCTTTGGCGATCAGGGAAATATTTCGGTTTTAGATATCAATGGAGGTGCTGCACCTTATTTATATTCACTGGATGGCGGCGAAAATTTTGGTAGTCAGAGTTCTTTTGTTAACCTTGATCCTGGAAACTATGCCTTAGTTGTTCAGGATGCGAACGGTTGTGAGTATGAAGAATCAATTTTGATTACTGGCCCTATAGAGGTTGATGTTCAGGTAGAAGAGAATGTATTGATTTCGCTTGGACAAAATTACCAAATCAATGCGTTGACTAATATTCCGCTGGATGAAATTGATACCATTATCTGGGCTCCGGCACTAGGTTTGAGTTGTACAGATTGTTTGAATCCGACGGTTGATATCTCGCAGATTTCAACGTATTCTATTACAGTAATTAATGAAAACGGCTGTAGAGATACGGATCAGATAACTTTACGAGTAGAGAAAAACAGAGACGTTTATATTCCAAATGTTTTCACTCCAGATAATGATGGAATTAATGATGTTTTTATGATTTATTCCGGAGGTGAACAAGTCAAGGAAATTACGACCTTTCAGGTGTTTGATCGCTGGGGAGAATTGCTTTTCGAGCAACATAATTTCCAGCCTAATGATCCTGCACATGGTTGGGATGGTAAATTGAGAAACCAAAAAGTCAACCCTGGTGTCTTTGTGTATTGGGCAAAAGTAGAATTTATCGATGGCGTCTCTTTCCTATTCAAAGGAGATGTCACTATTGTGAGATAGGTTAAGGATTAAGATGAATTACCTTCTCAATCTACTAATACGTACAAGATAGGACTTTATAATTGATGATTTTTTTACCACAGAGTCACCGAGGTGTTATGGGTTTTGTTTAATGGAATTACTGAGCAAATAGCCAACTCTGTGCCTCCGTGGGGCGTGTTATTTTTATCACAGAGTCACTGAGATTCTAAAAGTTTTACATAATGAATAGCATAACTATTAATCAACTCTGTGCCTCTGTGGTTTTATTATTTAAAGCAGAAAGGCACTTTTGTTTATTAATCTATTATTACTTTTTGAGAATAGAGCTGCCCTTCTTTTTCAATTAAAAGAAAATAAAACCCTGAACTCCAATTAGATACTTCCACCTTATTTCCAGAAGAGCGATCAAGCACTTTTTTACCACTAGCATCAAAAGCGGAAACATAAATATTATTTGAGCCATCTGGCATTTCTATATAGAGTTGATCGCTAGCAGGGTTCGGAGAAATTTTTATAGCCTGGTCATTGATGATTTCATGATTAGAAAGCGGTTCATCCACAAAAATTGAAATATATCGTGTATAAGAACTAATCAACATATTATTACGAAACTCATTCATACAAAGTGCTAAGACATAATCTCCTTGTAATTGCGGAGAAATCCAGTTAAAGTCACTGGTCAAGGTATCTAATAATAGGGTGTTGAAAGTGCCCGGTACGACCGTGTTGATTGGAACATAGGAGCTAACGTTTTCTATTGTACAAACTTCGAAATGTATATCATCATTTTCATTATCAAAAAAATTCGAGATATAGGTTATAGGTAGATATTGATTTCCTTCTACATAGGCCCGACTCAAATTTGGCATATGGTTTTCGCCAAAAAGCGGCTCCTGGACAGAGAGAAAGAATGAAGTTTTTAATAAAAAATCTTCCGAATTGGCGGCTGTTATATTCAAAATGTCTTCGGCCCAGCAGCAATTTTCGACCGTAATATCATAAGTGGCTTCTACACCATAAGTGTGCGTTTTCTCAAATCGGAAGTATTTTTTACCGGATACTGTAAGAACTTGTTCGGAATTCTGTGGAATTTCCTCGCAAATGCCATCGCCCCAGCATAATTCAATACTTGGAAAGGTATCATGAACCGAGGTGATAATTTCTACGACAGCTCCAACAGAATAGGTTGCTAACTGTTTTACCTGGATTTCGCCACCATAAAAGGTCTGAGCGGATACAAAAGACATGGAAAATACCCCAAATAAGAGTAGGTAAAGTTTAGTTTTCATAATAATTGATTTAAGACAACAAAAAAAGTAAGAATGCGTATTAGATAAAGATAATTAAAAGTGCATTATATTAAAGGTTTTTAACCGCATCCCTTTTATTTATCATTTTTATAATGAAAAGGTAACCAAAATACTCACCTTTTTTAGAATTTGATCTACTGATAGTAATTTCTATATTTGCACCCTATGGAGTTTATTGTTCCGAGTTTTTTGTGGGCTTTGTTAGCATTAGCAATACCGATTATCATTCACCTCTTTTATTTCAGACGATTTAAAAAGGTTTACTTTACTAATGTCCGCTTTTTAAAAGAAGTAAAAGAAGAAACCAGCGCAAGAAGAAGACTTCGAAATTTCCTTGTTTTATTGGCTCGTTTACTCGCATTAGCTTTTTTAGTATTCGCTTTCGCTCAACCATTTATTCCTCAAAATACAGAAGTAAAAAAAGGAGAGAAAAAAGTAAGTGTCTTTATCGACAATTCTTTTAGTATGAGCGCTTTGAGTGAAGATGTGCCTTTAATTGAAAAAGCGAAGCAACGTGCTCGGGAAATTATTGAAGCCTACGCTCCGGAAGATCGATTTCAGATTCTAACCAATGATTTTGAAGGTAGACATCAGTTTCTGGTCAGCCGGGAAGATGCGATGAGCTTTATTGATGAAGTGAAAGTCTCTCCTTCTGTGAAAGAACTTTCAAAAGTGCTTAATCGACAAGTACAAGCCCTTAATACAGGCAAATCAGATAATAAAACAGCTTACCTGGTTTCAGATTTTCAACGAAATGTCACGGACTTTGAAAGTTTTCAGGATAGTACCATGGATGTGAATCTGGTTCCATTACAATCTGTTCAGGAAAAAAATATTAGCCTCGATACTTGTTGGTTTGATGCACCTGTTCAAATGATTAATCAAACGAATACCCTGATCATTCAGGTTAAAAATCATAGTACGCAGGATGCAGAAAATATCCGTTTGTCTTTAAAACATGAAGGGCAAACTAAACCGGTAGGGACACTTTCCATTCCAGCAGGTGCTTCCATTACTGATACCGTAAATATTACGATTCAACGAACAGGCTGGCACGAAGCGGAATTAACGATTACTGATTATCCAGTTCAGTTTGATGACAATTACTTTTTTACTTTTAATGTTGCCAAACAGGTGAATATTCTAGTAGTCAATGAAACAGGTCCGAATAAGTATTTAAATGCTTCTTTCGCTGGAATCGATTATTTTAAAATAACCAACCAGTTAAGTAAAAATATTAATTATTCCAGTTTTCCGGAATATGATCTTATTGTCACGAATAGCCTCAATAGCATTAGCTCTGGTTTGTCATCAGAATTAAATCAATATGTGGTTAATGGTGGAAATCTTCTTGTGTTTCCTGGCCCATCAGCGAATATAAGTTCATATCAAAGTTTCTTAGCGACCTTCCCGGCGAATGATTTGAAGACTTTTGAAAAGCAAGAACGGACGGTTTCTGTTTTAAACACAGAAGAATTTATTTTTAATGATGTTTTTGAAAATGCGAATGCCAATTTAAAGTTACCCGTCACACAGGCGAATTATAAAATGACGCAATATGCAAGTCGAGCACAGGAAACCTTGATGCGGTATCGGGATGGTTCTACTTTTATTGGAAAGTATGCAAAAGGTAGTGGACATCTCTATTTATGTGCAGCACCCTTATCAGAAGAGTATAACAATCTGGTGAGAAACGGAGATGTTTTTATTCCGATGCTATATAAAATGGCGATCTCAACAGCTAAGGAAAGTAAGATTGCCTACACCATAGGAAAGGATGAATTAATCGAGGCAGATAATAAAGCAAAAGGATCAGAAATGGTTTATAAAATGAAGGGTAGGGTAGAAGAGTTTATTCCAGAGCAACAAAGTATTGGACAAAAAGTATTGTTAGGGATTAATAATCAAATACAGGAAGCCGGCTTCTATAGTTTATTTTTAAAAGAAGAAGAACCTTTCGGAAAGTACGGATTTAATTTTGACCGAAAAGAATCGGAACTGGCCTATTATAGTCAAAATGATCTTGGTTCCTTAAACGAATCCTTCAACGTTATTGACGATACTGCTCGAGCCAGCCTAACACCGCTGATTGGAGAACGAAGCCAGGGAATTGTCCTATGGCGATGGTGCCTGATTTTAGCGCTTATCTTTTTAGCCGTCGAAACATTACTTCTCCGTTTTTGGAAAGTTTAATCATATAATTTTTTTTGATCGCTTAAATAGTTCTTTCTTTTGTCCCGACAGCTATCGGCAATGGCAAAAGAAAAATCAAATTCCAATTAAGTTTAGTCGCTTATAAATAGATAGAAAAGAAACTATCTTATTTATTGTTTAATTTGAACTTTTCCTACCTTCACCATCCAGAATTAAAAGCAGCAAATGCGATTTTTCAAAAGTACTATTGGTGGAATATTGACTGTCGTTGTCTTAATGACAATTGTCTTATTTATTCGGGAACCTAAATTATTCACGGAACCGAATACCTGGTTGATTGATGATACCTATGATGGTTTTCGCAGTTATACAGCCTTAGTCTACCATGTCAAACACGATAGCACCTATAGTCATTTTGAAGGGATGAATTATCCCTATGGTGATAAAGCGGCTTTTACAGATAATCTTCCGCTGCTGGCAAATACCATTAAGTTTATTAGCCGAAATATCGTTGATGTCTCTCCCTATTGTGCCGGGATATTGAATGGCTTCTTGATGCTGTCCATCTTGCTTTGTGGCGTTTTTATTTTTTTAAGTTTTAAAGCTTTAAAATTACCAAATTGGTATGCGATTCCGATTGCGATCGGAATCAGTTTCCTCTCCCCACAAATCTTGCGATTGACTGCCCATTATGGACTCGCACATCCCTTTGTTATTCCGATGGTTTTTTGGTTGAGTGCATTGTTTCATCAGAAAAAAAGTTGGGGTCTAAGTGTATTGATTGGATTTCTTTTAGTCCTAATTGCCCAAATCCATTTTTATCTTTTTGCCATTGCCGGCGCATTTATACTTGCATTAATGGGATTCAAAACCTTATTTGCTTTTAATGGAAAAGCGTTGTTGATTAATAGTTTGCATGTCCTATTGCAGGTACTTCTTCCATTGTTGATTTTACAATTTATGCTCAGTGATGACTTGCTGGATCGACCATCTAAACCTTTTGGGTTTTTCTATTATAAAGCCAGCCTGGAATCTGTTTTTTTACCCGTCGATTTTCAAATAGGTCGTTGGATTGATACCTATCTCTATAAAATTCCAAACTTTAATCGGGAAGGGATTGCTTACATAGGG
>CAYXQH010000373.1:0-6454 GCA_964467425.1 uncultured Saprospiraceae bacterium | reverse complement strand
CATTAAAAAACAAAAGGGAACAACACAAGAGTGTTAATTTGTAAAATGTTTTCATTTTGAAATTTTTTGGTTTAAAAAATAATTGTAAAGAGAGTATGTTAGACATACTCTTAATCTTTTTAGTTCTATTCTATTTAAAATTGCAAATTATTCTACATCCATTAGAAATGACTTTATATGGATGTTAATGTAAATTCAGTCCAAAGGTAATTATATTCAACAGAAAATGAAATGACGACAAGATTATTTAGAAGGTTTTTTAAAACCAATGGATTTCTTAGTAAAAATGGAATCTTCTTTATCCTTAGTGAAGGATTTTAAATCTTCGAGCGTGATCACATCCGCATCTACTTTTTTGCGTAATGCTTTAGAAAGACCTGCTAGGCGCAGGTTATGATTTTTAATGGTATCATTGACGATACTACGAACCGTTCGGGCATTTCCAAAATACTTATCTCGGTATTCGTAAACGAAATGCATATGATCCAAAAGGAATTTTTTAGCTTCCTCTTCCACGATCAAGCCTTTTTCTGTAAACATAAATAAAGCGATTTCATTCAGTTCACTAGGCGTATAATCTTCAAATTTTAAGATCTTATCAAAACGGCTACTCAGACCAGGATTCGCTTTTAGAAAGGATTCCATATTATGTGGATATCCAGCCACAAAAACAAAAAATTGTCCGCGATGATCTTCCATCCGTTTGAGTAAAGTCTGAACTACCTCTCCACCGAAATCACCATGCGCTCCACCTGTCGTTTGAGTCAATGCATAAGCCTCATCAATGAAAAGCACGCCGCCCATGGATTCTTCAATTTTCTCTGCAGTTTTGATTGCCGTCTGACCAACAAAGCCCGCTACTAATCCTTGACGGTCTGTTTCCACCATATGGCCTCGTTCGAGGATACCCAGGGATTTATAGATCTTGGTTAAAATTCTGGCAACAGTGGTTTTTCCTGTTCCGGGATTTCCAACAAAAACGGTATGTAGAAAAAAGCTATTCAAGACATTTTGATCGGTCTCTCGATAATATTTCACCAAACCAACCATTTCATTGATTTGCTTTTTGATATTATCCATTCCAATCAATGCATTCAACTCCGCTAATGCAATATCCAATAAAGCTGCATCGACCGGAATATCTGGTAATTCACGTTTTGGTTTGTACTCGATCTTTTCAATATCTTCAATCGTGATAATGGAAATAGCCTCTTTACTTAAAGCTCTCGGATTTTCATCCGCCATCGATCGTAATCCAAGATTGATTTTACCTTCTTCAATAATATCGTAGACAAAGCGAGCATTTCCAAATGATCGATCCCGATCGCGATAAGCATTTATTATAATGTCATCAATTTTGCGACTAGCTTCCATGGTAAAAGAAACCTTCTTTTCTTCGCAAGCATAAGAAGCGATCTTTGATAACTCTTGTGGCAGATAATCTGGAAATTCAAATTTTAATTTAAACCGTGATTTCAAACCTGGGTTTGAATCCAGGAAGTGCTTCATTTCTTTTGGATATCCGGCAACGATCACTGCCATATCCCCTTCCCCGTTTGACATCTCTTTCACTAGAATCTCTATCACCTCCCGACCAAAGTCTTTGCTATCATCATTGCTCCGAGCTAGCGAATAAGCTTCATCAATAAAAAGTACGCCACCTCTGGCTTTTTCAATCGCTTCTTTGACTTTAGGTGCCGTCTGTCCAATATACTCTCCCACTAAATCTACTCGATCCACTTCATGAACATGTCCTTTCGAAAGGAGTCCCATTTTTTTATACAACAGTCCCATCATTCCTGCGACCGTCGTTTTACCAGTTCCAGGGTTTCCAATAAAAACAGAATGCACATTTATTTCGTCTTTCTCCTCAAAGCCTTTCTCTTTTCTTAATTGTAAAAACTGAATATATCGGGCATGATCTCTAACCCGTTGCTTGATTTGTTTTAAACCAATAAGCGCATCCAATTTGAACATCAAATCCTCAAAGGTTTGATTGACATCGGATTCTGGGTTAAGAACAATTGGAGAATGGCGATCTGGTAAAAGAACAGGCGTAATGCCTTCTTCAAAATCTTCAGAAACTTGAAAAGGAATAACAGCCAGCAATCGATCCATAAAGATCAATTCTGCCGAATAGCGGTCTTTCCTCCAGGAGCCTTTTACATTGGAGCCCCAGCCTGCGGTTATTTTAATGAGGTCATCGCGTTTTTCAACCCGTTGCAGTCGAACGACCTGCCCCTTCAATTCCCTCGCATCATTATAAAACTTGGTAAAAAGTTCGCATTGCCAACTTTTGGTGGAATGGAGATTTTTAAGAATAATCTCTACATAGATATATCGAGTCTCTTCGCAACTAAACTGTCGGAAATAATTACGATCGTCTTCCGTCACATCATCATAAGGACCTTCATACAATCGAAGAGATTGCACTTCCAGATATGCATTTTCTCCATCGAGGACATTCTTACCTGCATCTTCAATGTAGAAATATTTGGTAGCTACTTTCTCTCCTTCAATCCAGGCTTCCCAATAATAGGTTCCTTTTTTCCAAAATTGCCCTTCATTTTTATTCCCCCAACCTTCTCGAATAAAGACGGTAGCATCGTATTTGGAGACTTTTCTATTTTCAAAACTAAGACTACAAATTTCCTTTCTACCCTTTTTTAAGCTATAACATTTTAATTCCACATTGATCTCCCAATCTTCTTCATCAAACATCTTATTGTAGAAAGAAAGCTCCGAATAGACATAGGTGGTTTCATAACGATCAAAAACCTGGCGATACTTTTTCTTATTATCAGCCAGCCATTCCGTGGAGGAATAGACCTTCAACTCCCGAAATTTATAGTTTTTTACCGTTGGAAATTTATAACTTTCTGCCATTACTGAAGCTAAAATTTGAATATCGTCTTAATAACTTATAAACATATCATTTTTTGCCAATTAGTACAATTATTTAGAAGACATTTTTTATTATACGTATAACAAATCCTTTTTTGATAAAGTTTCTAAAATTCAGGCCTTTTTAAAGGCTTACATTCAATATTTCTATAGCACTTGGTAGCATCCAGAATTTTTCATTATTTTCAGGTCCGTTTTTGAGATTTGCCACAAGACAGGCGAAAATTGATATTTCAAAATCAGGGAGCATTTGTATATTTCGATTTAATGAGTTTCGTAAATTTTAACATACCTGTTTTCGTTCAAAATAGAAAACTAAACAAGCAATCACAGTTTGTTTTACGGCCTTTGTTTTTGACACATCCAGTAGTTAATGCTCGCCGGTTTGAACAATCGGTTACTCATTTTAAAAAAGAGATTCGTAGAAACCTGAATAATTATCAGGTAGATAGTAAAAGTATCGATCATTTGCTTTGGTATCTATTCAATCCAAGTCTGGAATATCACAGATTAGACCTGACTATTCCTTATGGAAAATCATCGCTCCGCGGCACCTTCTCTGTTGCTGTTTTTGAATTAAAAGATTTTGTTTTTGGTTGTCTTCCTGCTTTTCAGAATCATTTATTTATGGTTGAAAAAGGCAGAAAAGGGAAAATCAATCTGGAAGAAAGTACAAGCGATGTTATTGAGGTCTTGTTTGAAGATCTGCATAATGAATTAGGTTCTGAATTTATTCCTGCAGATTATTTTTCGGATCATCGGGAATTTATTACGAACATTCAGATTAGTCTCAATATTCGTTCTGGTGGTTTCTCTTTTGAAGAAGAAAAACTCCCCGGCTTTTTTCAACGCATGCAGCAGTCTTCTGATTTTGATGGTGCGATCGAAATTGAAAAAGTAGGTGAGAATCTCAACAATCGATATCCCGAAGATTTGAAACGTTCCTATTTCAGAGATGATTTGGTGGAACGACTTTCTACGATCATTTATCAAAAAGAAAATATCCCAATCGTATTGATTGGACCAGAAGGCATTGGTAAGCAAACGACCATTCATGAAACCGTTTTCCAATATCTAAAATCCAAGGAAGAAGGTAAAAAGCAAAAAGAGGAATTGTTTGCAAAGTTTTGGCAAATTGATCCAACGCGTGTCATCTCTGGTATGAGCATTATTGGCTGGTGGGAAAAACGTTTAGAATCGATTATTAAATTTGTTCGAACCAAGAAAAAAGGAGAAGCGGATAAATTACTTTTTACGAATGTAGTCGGTTTGATTCGGATCGGAAAAAGTGGATCCAATGATCTGGCGATGAGTGATGTTTTGCGATCTTATCTTGAAAAACGACAGCTTCAGGTCATTCTCACAGCGACACCTGCGGAGTGGAAAATTGTGCAAGAAAAAGACCGCCGATTTAGTGATCTTTTCCAAATCATTCGAATGGAAGAGCCGGGTTTAAAAACGGCTGCCAGAATGGTTCTTCAACAAAGAAAACATCTTGAAATTGAGCAAGGCTGTACGTTCACCATTCAGGCGATCAACCAGATTTTCAACTTTCAGCGAAACTACCTCAAACGGAAAGCACTGCCGGGAAGTGTCATGAAAATGATGAATCAATTAGCGGCTAAATATCGCTTTCAATACATTGATGCACCGGAGGTAAAAAGCGAATTTGAATCTATTAGTGGATTAAATGAAAACATCTTTGACCCTAGCTTTATATTTGAAAAAGAAGCAGTTAGGAATAATATCTCAAGTAGATTAGTAGGCCAGGTAACTGCTGTGGATGCTTTGACGGATACTATTCATTTGCTCAAAGCCAAGTTAAATAATCCAGACAAGCCGGTTAGTTCTTTTCTATTTATCGGACCAACCGGAGTAGGTAAAACGCAGGCTGCAAAAGAGCTTTGTAATTATATGATGGGCTCCGAAGATGCCCTCCTTCGCTTTGACATGAACGAATATATTGATGCCGGAGCACCGAGCCGTTTGATCGGTGATTATTACAATCCGGAAGGTCAATTGACAGGTAAAGTTAGATATCGACCATTCGGTGTTTTACTCTTAGATGAAATTGAAAAAGCGCACCCTAAAGTGCACGATTTATTATTGCAAGTGCTGGATGATGGAAGGCTGACTGATAGCTTAGGAAGAACCATTGATTTCTCCAATACGATCATCATCATGACTTCAAATATTGGAGCTGCAGATGTTGCTAAAAAATTGGGCTTCGACAAAAACAATCGGGATGATAGTGGGATTTATAGAAAAGCAGTGGAAAACTTTTTCCGCCCGGAGTTTATCAATCGTATTGACCGGATTGTCATTTTCAACCAATTAGCCAGAAAGCATATTCTCAATATAGCAAAGCTTCAAATCCGAGAGTTACTTCGAAGAGATGGCTTTGTTCGAAGAACGACTATTTTAAACATTACAAAGGATGCCCTGGAGTGGGTGGCGCATCGTGGCTATAATGCAAAGATGGGTGGGCGTGCACTCAAACGTCAGATCGAAAAAGACCTTACTTCTCTTTCTGCAGAACAGTTGATTAAAACCAAAAGCGATCATCCGATTATTTTAGAAATATTTTTGCAAAAAGAAAAGCTGATTCCAGTTATTTATCCGTTGGAATTTGAGCAAGAGATTCCAAAAGGATGGATTCCTGAACTTCCAGATGTTGCTCAGGGAAAAGGATTTTATAATCAGTTGATTCGAAGAGTGGAGTCCATCGAACGAAAAGTTAATAAACTGGAAGAGCGACAGAATTTCGATCAGGATGACGTCATTGTAATTGGTAATGAAGCCGGAGAAAATCTCAACTGGCAATACTATGATTTTAAAGAACGGATTACTTCTATCAAGCAATCCCTCAAAACATTATCACTCGGTTTTAAAGACAGATATTTTAAAGAGGGACCTGCGATTCCGCTTCGTTTAAAATCCGGAAACTTTTTCCCTCGCAATGATTTAGGCTGGGAAAAGCATATGCGTACCAATACAAAAGATCGCTTATTTCAATTAGAAGCTTTACAGGAAATTAATGATTCTTATCGTTATTCTGCAGCTCAATTTGATAGTATTCAGACCGAGTTTATCAATAGCTATTTAGATGTTTCCTTTTTGGAGATTTCAAGCAAAGGATTTTTAAAAGATATCAATGATCAGATCACGCTTAGTTTCAAATCCTATGTTGAAGGGCAGGGTGAATTAGAAATCAAATATTTAAAGAAAATCTACACGACTTTATTTAAGGCTTTGGACCTATCGTTTGAATATGAAAAGAAAAATCATGCTTTCCATATTGAAGGGCATGGCGTATTTGAGTTATTAAAAAATGAAATAGGCATTCATTTATTCTATGTTTCTTATTCCACTCCTATTCCAATAGGGGTAAATATCCTTAGAAAAGGTAAACGAACTTCCAGGCTCCCCAAAAATAAAGTGATCCGATTATATGATCAAAACTCTACCCTAACGGATTTACGATCCGGTTTTACTAATGCGATATCCATCTCCCCTAGCGAGTTTAAGCTGCTCGTATTGGCTGGTATTC
>CAYXQH010000372.1:0-6460 GCA_964467425.1 uncultured Saprospiraceae bacterium | reverse complement strand
ACTCTCTTTTGTGGTACCTCCAGGTTTGGAATCCCGATTTATCGGGGAATCGAATCCCGACGCGTCGGGAAATTTCAGTCCATTGTTTTTATTAAGCGTTGAATTGCTACACGGCTCTTTAAGCCTTTTTAATGGGGTTGAAATAAAAAATAACCATTCTACAATCGTTAATCAGTATTCTTTGTTCTGAAATCAAAATGGATTTAAGAATAAGGATTAACAAACACCGAATTTCGAATAGGTAATAATTAATATATTTTTGCCAATAAAAAAAGAGCCCTAATAAGCATTAGAACTCTCTTTTGTGGTACCTCCAGGAATCGAACCAGGGACACATGGATTTTCAGTCCATTGCTCTACCAACTGAGCTAAGGTACCTCCTGCTCTCTGAGCGACTGCAAATTTATATTCTTTTTTCATATTCCACAAGACTAAACCCATGATTTTTTTAAAAAACCTAATTGTTTTATTTATTTTCGTCTATTGAATTCAATAGATTCCATCAATAAACGCTTGAATCGAATTGAATTACGAAAAAACGGATGCCAAAAGAAATTTCAATCCATATGCTTTATCCTGCCACTTCCTTCGTAAAAACGCCAATTGGCTGGTTTAAAATTACAGGTACTGAGCTTGGGATCTCCCAAATGACCAAGGTTGAAGCACCAGGAGAAGAAAGTGCAGACCTCCCCGAGCATGTTATTGCTTGTAAAAAACAATTGCTGGAATATTTTGACCGGAAGCGTTCAGAATTTGATTTACCCTTAGATTTTGGCACCGCTACAGACTTTTATAAAAATGTATGGAATGAGTTATTAGCCATTCCCTATGGACAAACCTCTTATTATTCTTCTATTGCTGAAAAATTAGGTGATACGAAGAAAGTTAGAGCTGTAGGCCAGGCAAACCGAAATAACCCAATTGCAATCATTGTCCCATGTCATCGAGTTATTGCCAAAAATGGCGATCTTCAAGGATACTTTTATGGACTGGATGTGAAGCGAAAACTTTTGGAAATTGAAAACCCAATGAGTTTTGCAGAACAAGGTTCATTGTTTTAAATTTTTTGCGTTTTTTAGGACGTATTTGTCAAGCGCTTTCCTATACCGATTTATTTTATATAAGATGACCTTATATCTTGTCTTTCGGCTAACAAATCCCTCTTTTGCTAAAAGACTTAGGACATGTTTTATTATCTTTTCAAAAAAAATATCAATATGAATTTGAAAAATTACTTTAAGTCATTTCTAATGTTGATGGTGTTTTGTCAGGTATCTTCTCTGACTTTTGCCCAAAATCAAACAGAACTTGACGCAGCTATTGCTTTTTTAAAAGAAAACCAAAAAGAGCTTCAACTATCCGATAGCGATATTGATAATGCTCATTTGAACGATTTTTATAAAAGTCAACATAACGGTTTGACACATATCTATTTGAACCAGACTTTTGAAGGGGTTAAAATTGCTCAGGCAATTATTAATATTAATATTTTGCCAAATGGAGAGGTGCTTCATTATGGAAATAAATTTATTCCAAACCTTGCTCAAAAGATTAATGGAAGTACTCCTACTCTGGAGCCCCAAATAGCACTTGCTAAAATAATGGAACGCTTTGAATTGGAAACTATCCAAGTTCCTCCACTCAAAGAATTAGTTAATGAGCAGCATTTTATCTACGAGCCTGCTGGAATAGCTTTAGAACCTATTGTTATAAAGTTGGTTTATGCAAAGGAGTCTGAAGATAAAGTTCGATTAGCATGGCAGGTAGAATTATATGAACTTGATGCTAAACACTGGTGGAATGCAAAAGTGGATGCGCAAACTGGAGACCTTATCCTTATTGATGATCAGGTGATCCATTGTGATTTTAATGAGTCAGGTGAATTTTGTGTAGAACATGGTCATGTTCATACAACGCATTCTGTTAAAAAAACTACTAAAACTAAAACCGCTAGTTCTGCCATTATGGCTAATTCTTATAATGTCTTCCCTTTGGAAGTAGAAAGTCCGAATCATGGTGGAAGAGAATTGGTAACGGCTCCAGCGAATGATATAGCTTCTCCGTTTGGCTGGCATGATACAGATGGAGTAGACGGGCACGAATATACGATCACGAGAGGAAATAACGTACATGCTTATCATGACATTTATAATTTTAATACCTCTGTTGGAGATGAGCCTGATGGTGGAAATTCACTCGACTTTGATTTTCCATTAGATTTGAGTAGCGGATTACCATATAGTCAGGTGAATCCTGCGATAGTGAATCTTTTTTATTGGAATAATACACTTCATGATTTGTGGTATCAGTATGGTTTTGATGAAGTTTCGGGTAATTTTCAAGCGAATAATTATGGTAATGGAGGCTTAGACGGTGATTACGTACGAGCAGAAGGTTTAGATGGTGGTTTTACGAATAATGCATTTTGGGGTAGTGCAGGAGATGGCTCGAATGCCAGAATGCAAATGTTTATTTGGACAGGTGATGCTTTACCACCAACAGATCCTCCAGTATTACGAGTCGATGCACCAGCAAATTTAGCGGGAGATTATGCATTTGACCAAGGACTTTTTGGAGGCGCTCCCTTTATTCCACCTGTTGTTAGTGAAATCGTATTGGTAGATGATGGCGTTGGAATAGGATCGGATGCCTGTGAAGATATTATTAATGGCGCTGATATAGCGGGGAAAATTGCTTTGATTGATCGAGGAGATTGTCAGTTTGGAGTTAAAGCTTTGAAAGCTGAAAACGAAGGAGCAATAGCGGTCATTATTTGTAATAATATACCTGGAGATGGTACATTCCCAATGGGAGGAGGTACTGATGGAGGCGACGTGAACATACCTGCAATCATGATTTCGTTTGAAGATTGTGATACCTTAAAAACTGCTCTACCAGGATTAAATATGGAGTTTGGATTTATAATTCCTCCTGCGCTTCCTGCGCCTGGGCCTTCTGGTGTTGACGGAGATTTTGATAATGGAATTATCGCACATGAATATACGCACGGTATTTCTATCCGATTGACTGGTGGACCTTCGGAAGGAGGCTGTCTTTCTTCGCAAGCACAACCAGAGCAAGCTGGTGAAGGCTGGAGCGATTGGGTTGGCTTAGTCATGACGACAGACGAAGATAATTTTGCAGAAGAAGTTAGAGGAATAGGAACCTACGCAATAGGGCAACCAATTACGGGAGATGGAATTAGACAATATCCATATACTCGTGATATGAATATCAATCCGCATACTTATGGTGATTTACCGGATGTGGCAGTTCCGCATGGTGTAGGATCTATATGGTGTGCAATGACTTGGGATTTATACTGGAACTTAGTAGATGAATACGGTTTTGATGATGATATGTTCAATGGTACAGGAGGAAATAATATAGCGATGCAATTGGTAATTGATGGCTTGAAGCTTCAACCTTGTAGCCCTTCTTTTGTTGATGCCAGAGATGCAATCCTTGCTGCTGATGTTGCCAACTATAATGGTGCAAATCAATGCTTGATTTGGGAAACTTTTGCAAGGAGAGGATTAGGAGTAAGTGCTGTTGCAGGAGGAACCGAAGCATTTGATACACCTGGTCTATGTTCGCCAATTAAAATTACAAAACTAGCCGTTGATGAAATTGATGCAGGAGAGGTCATTACCTATTCGATAGAAGTTACGAATAATTTGCAATCGTTAGTTGTCAATGTAGATGTCAATGATATGATTCCTGCAGGTACAAGTTTGATTGAGGCATCCATAAGTTGTTCCAACTATACTTTTGCTAATGACATTTTATCGTTTGATTTTAGCGATATAGATGCTGGAGGTACGATCAATTGTACCTATCAATTAATGGTTGATCAAGCACCATTCTCTGTTGTAACATTCGAGGATGGAGCAGAAGCTGGCGAAACAGCCTGGGAAATATCGAGCGCAGTAGGAGCAGTGAATTGGGCAGCAGATGCTAATAGCTATGAAGGAGATTTTGCTTGGTTCGCAGAAGATATTGAAACAGAGAGTGATCAATACTTAGCATTAGCAGAACCTATCGAGCTAACTGAAGCTAATCCAGGATTAGCGTTTAGGCATTGGTATGATACAGAAGCAACCTGGGATGGTGGAGTCGTTGAAATTTCTACTGATGATGGAGCAACTTGGGAAGATTTGGGCGCTGCTATGATTCAAAACGGCTATAACGGAACAATAGAGGTGAATCCTGCTAGTGCAATTAGCGGTCGAATGGCATTTAATGGGGATAGTGAAGGCTATATCCGAACCATAGTTGATTTGTCTTCTTATTCAGGTTCAACCGTACAAGTAAGATTTCGTTTTGCAAGTGATGGAGCTGTTGGTGGCTTAGGCTGGTATGTTGATAATGTAGAACTATATTCAGACTTACATACGATCTCAAATATAGCTTGTGCTCAATTCGGAGGTAGCGCTGAAGATAATTGTGATGAAGTTCTCACGATTGTGCAAGGAGATGGAATGACTGCTACAAATGATTTAGAAAAAGATTTACGAGTTTCTATTTCTCCGAATCCTACGAAAGGACATTTTACACTAACAATGATTAATCAGGATAATAGCCCGGCTATGATTCAGGTCTTAAGTGTAGATGGTCGAATGTTGCAATCGAAAAACGTTGGCTATTCTAATGGAAACTTTGAGTTTGACTTGTCGAATTATAGTGCAGGTGTATACTATATACAAGTCCAGACAGATGAAACATTGATCACTGAAAAAGTAGTTGTTCAATAGAGAAAAATTATTGAATAAAACCTTATAAAATAAAAAATCCTCGTAGGTTGAAGAAATCTGCGGGGATTTATTATTTATACCACATTAAAGGAACGTCTGACATAAATCAATTCTCCTTTAATCTGAATGACAGCAATGACACTAAAGGTTCCGCCTTTTTTTACTTTACTAATGACCTTTTTTAAATCGTTATTTATTTTTCCTGCGCTACTTCCTTCCAGATAATTTTTCCGCTTTTCAAAGGCAAAAATTAATTCAACAATTGGCTTTTCATTTCCAAAAGCATCCCGAACATATAAGGGTCTTTTTATTTGAGTTTCTAAGTCTTTTTTACTGACTTTTTTCTGCGTAGCAATGCTTCCCCAGTTAATCTGATAGGCCGTTGCTTGTTCGTTGATCTCGGTGTTTTTAAGAGAAAACTGAATCGGTAGATTTAATTTTACTTTTACTGCTTGCCCATTTTTTATACCAGCTTCCCAGACGGGCATCTTGGCAAGAACGTCAAGAGCGGCCTGACCACAACCACCTCCGATGTCATGTAGGATTCCTGGATTAATTACTTTTCCTTCTTCGTTAATTATGAAGCTAACGTACACTGTTCCTTCAATCTCTTTTTGTGTGGCAGCAGCAGGATATACTAATTCATTGGAAATAAATCGGATGAGATTGTTGTTGGAGCAATTTCGTTTTTCCTCGCTGTCCATATTCCCACAACCCATGAAATAAGGCATTTGATCAGCTTCGGTAAAGACATCATCTTGTGCATTTAATTGAACAAAAAATAACAAAACGAAAATCGAAAGGGGCAGTTTAAATTTCAAGTAGTTTAAAAACATTATCTATTATTTAGATACTCTAAGGTCATTTTTAAAGCGTCTTCACCTTTCACTAATGGCTTTTCAGCAAAATTACCACGTTTATCAACGATAAAATATTGAGGAAGCGCTTTAACTTCATAAAGTGCACTCACATCGGACTCTAAAGCACCTTCCGCAAGTACATGAACTCCTTTAAAACCATTTAATTCTACAGAATTAAGCCAGGCAGATCGATCTCTATCTAATGAGATATTGAGAAATACGATGTTTCTACTTTCCAGATCTCGCTGTATTGGTTTGAGTCGGTTCATTTTTTTAATGCAAGGACGACACCAACTTGCCCAGAAATTCAAAAAAACTACCTTTCCTTGGAAATCTAATAGATTTACCGGCACATTTTCTTTGTTTTTTATAGAAAAATCCGGCGCCGGTGTCCCAACAGCATATTTCATTGCCTTTTCGTATGCACCTGTTACTTTTTCATCAAAAATCTGATATGGATTGGTTTCAAGAAAATCAATATAGGGTAGTATGATTTGATCAGCACGTTTAGCATAAAATGCTTTGTAGATTAAATGAGCTTTTACAAATGCTTGCTGTTTGGATTGTAATAAAGTATCCGCCAGCTTAATCTGATTGACATACTCATCTCCTTCCTTGTTTTCTTCCATTGCTTTATGATTAATATAAGCTAACAGAAAATTTCTATACCAATAGTTGCCTAAAGATCGATCATGGATAGCGATGTCATCCAGAAAATTAAAAAAAGTTGCTTCGTCTAGTTGATGCATGTTTTTATAAACGCTGCCATACAAAAGCATATGATAAGCCCAGCTGAAATAGATGTCTGTCTCTAAATAAGAAATAAAATCCTCTGTCAGTTCTCTT
>CAYXQH010000371.1:0-6465 GCA_964467425.1 uncultured Saprospiraceae bacterium | reverse complement strand
ACTCCCATGTCCAAAAAACATCAAGCATCCATATAATGTCATTGGAAATTTCAAGTGTGACAATTATTTTAATATTTTTTAAAGATTTGTTTCCGACAAAAAATTAGGAAGGGAAAACGTTTTAGTTTAATCATTTATAATATAAGAGAAATTGGGTAGAGATCAAAGGAAGGAAAGACATGAATCTGATTTGAATGTCACTTTTTTTTGTACCAAGGCATTTCACTAATGAATGTTTGATGTTTTTTGGACATGGGAGTTACTTGAAGGACGCACAGATCTTTCGAAGAGGGTCTATCAATAGAAAACCAAAGGGGAATGACTAAAGAACTTTTAAAATAAAAATTATTGTCCTTCATGGGGTGTATGTTTGGAAGAACATACGCCTCTTTTTATGTTTTTTTAAAAAAATGAAAAAAAATGGTCACATTCCATAAAGAGGAAGACATTATATAATTGAAACAACAAAGAATATAAAGCTAAGGCACTTATTAGAAATTATTTTAGACCTCCAATTTCTAATAACAGGATTAAATGACGAACTTTGCAAAGCGGAAAATTACTATGCTTAAGAGCAAAGAATATTGAATAGAGCACAACTATGCGCCAATTAGCAGAAATTCAAAAAGAATTAGGTCGTGGAAAAACGGAGCGTTTCCAACAGTGGATTGTTGCTCCCAAAACAGAAATGTTACATCAATTCCTTAGAAAAGAATACCCTTCATTAGTGGAAGAAGCCTCCGGTATTTTAGAAGATGTCTTCCGTAAATTTCAACAACAAATCAAAAAATGGGAATCAAATCATATGCCTCTGGAGGTGGATACTTCTCTTCAATTACTTATCCGAAAAGAATGCAAACTTGCTGAGCCAAGTGAAGAGAATCGCAAAAAGAACCTGGGCTTGAGTCGTGCTGAATTTAAAAACTTATGTTCTCTACTTAAACAAGGTAAAGAAACATTAATTGAAAAAGTATACCTCTCTCATTTTAAGCAGTGTATGAAATTTCTGACTTACAATGAGAATGCTTCACGTGATGAGGCTTATAATAGTTCGATGGATGCTTTATATGAAATACGAAAGGATCTGATGCAAGACAAAATATTCTATGGTAATCTGGCTTACTATTTCACCTATCGAGCAAAAAGCAAATTGTTTAAATGGCGAAAGAAACAAAAACAGCCAACTTTACCCTTGATTGATATGGATTTTGAAGAGGCTGAAAAGACGGAAACTGAATTAATACAAAAAGAATTAGTTGAACTGGTTTCAGCCGCCATCAATAAACTTTGTGCCGATTGTAAATCAATTATCAAATCGTTCTATTATAATGATAAATCTTTAAAAGAGATCGCTGGAAAAATGGAAAAATCCCATGCAGCCATCAGAAAGCAAACCACCCGCTGTCGAGATAAACTTCGAAAACATTTAGGAGAAAAATTTTACGAACAATTTTCTCATTATCTCAATAAATAACGATCAAAAAAGGTTAGCTAAAATAACTCACAATGGAAATTTTAAATAAGTACGACCAATATATTCAAGGTGCTTTGAAAGAGGTTGAATTAGATAATTTTACCAGAACAATAGTAAAAGAGCATTTCGAAAAAGAACAACTTCAAAATAAATGGGGTCGAATTCTTAAGGAGAAACATAGTCTACAGGAACTGAATAAAGATTCTAAAAAAACAAATTCTTCTGGAAATATTAAACGGTTTTTCAAAATAGGTTTATCTATTGCTGCAAGTGTTTTAGTCTTAAGCCTTTGTTGGTTTGCAATTCAAGACAATTCACTTTCCCCTTATGAAAAGTTATTGAGTCAGGAACTGAACAACCCTTATGCAGCAGCTGGTATAGATCGAAAAGGGAGTGTTGAAGAGTTGAAACTTAAGGCTGCAAAATTTTATAATGAAAGGGAGTATGCAACTGCTGAAAACTATTTTAAAGAATTAAAAAGTGTTGACTTAGCTGTGGATTGGGATTTTTATATAGCCTTATGTCAACTCTATCAAAAGCAACCGGACTTGGCTATTCAATCATTCACAACTCTTTTACAACATCCAAATAAGTTATACACCCTTGAAACGAATTGGTATTTAGGAGTAGCCTATACAATGAACAAAGATTTCAAGTCAGCTGAAAAACATTTAAAATATGTAGTAAGCCAGTCCAATGACGAAATGGCCTGGAAAGTCAAAGAAGCGAAAGAATTATTAAACGCTTTGACTGAACAAGAATGATCTAGTGCACAACTATCTTTTCACTTTTTAAGACATTATGTGCTCGGTCTTCCATAATTAAAAAATAGGTGCCAGAGCTTAAAGCATTGGTGTTAAATGAAAACTCATTTAATCCAGCTCGTACATTAGCGTACAATAATTGCTTCACCATTTTACCTTCAACATTGACAATGTAAATATTAACCAGGGACTTTTTCTCTAATTGAAATTCTAGATTAAAGCGCTCCTGGACAGGATTTGGATAAACCTCTACCCCATCCAATTGCTCCAAAGATTCGATCGAAGTAACAGAACTATCTTGCACTGTTATATATCCTTGTTTCACCTCTAAATCTGAACCTAAAGAATTAGATACGGTTAGTTGCACATTATACACTCCCGGAGTTAAATATTCAATTACAGGCATAGGCTCTGTTGTGAATGCAGGATTCCCTCCTGAGAACAACCATGTTGCTGACTCATAATTAGTGGGAGAAATATTTTCAAACTGAACAGTCAGGGGAGCAATACCAGTAGTTATATCTGAAGTAAAATCTGCAATCGGAAAATCCTGAACAGATACATAATCAATTTTAGTAATGGTATCTGTCCCAAATTCATTATAAAGGATTAATTGCGCATCATAGTTTCCTACATCCTCATAAAGAACATTTATTTCGTTTAAAACCCCTGTAGAAGGATTACCATCTGGAAAAGACCATCTTAATGAATCAATACCATTTAAAATAGTTCCCGTTTTATAGGTTGTTGTTAAGGGAGCTGGTCCAACTAAAGGAGTTCCGAAAAAGCCGCCTGAAGGAGCTTGTCCATTTGAGCTTAAGCCTAGTTCAAATATTCGATTTCCATATCTCTCGTTTCTACCATAACATGCAGTAAACCAAACGGAAGGTAGTGTATCATTATGTTGTCGACTTACGCCGGCATAATCCCCCCATCTAAAAATGTCAGAGAGCCCATTCCCAACAATTGGAGATACCCCGGCTGTAACTAATGTAGATCCGGAAACTTCCATATCTTCATTTACGGAGAAGGCTCTAATTTCAGGGTAGATAGACGCTCCTGATCGTTCGTAGGCAATAATCACTGATTTCGACGTATCGCCTAAGCCAATTGGAGCCAGAGCTGGATAGCTACAATCCATTAAGCTTTCTTCAAAGGTAACGAATTCAGAAGTCATGTTTTGAGGATCCACGCGATAATATCTAATGACTGAAAAGCCTTGCGTATTTTCTGTATTAAATACAAAATGAATGATTCCGTCTGCATAAAAAGCATGTTCCGCACGACTGTCTCCAGTATCTAAGCGAATATTGGTATTCAATTGAGCTGCTGAACCAGGAGCATTATAAAAGCTGGTAGACAAGGTGTACATATTAAGTACCTGATTGGCATTAACGGAATCCGTTACTTCAAATAATCGGAATACATTATTTCCTCCTGCTGATGTACTAATTAAAAAAATTCCCGGACCATATCCACCATCAAATCCGTAGGAAGCAGGTATCATACTAAAACCAATTCCATTTTGATTACTCGTAAAATTGGTAAATATTTCATAATCTAAATCTCCACCTGAAAAGCCATCCTCTTTTTTAATCTGTAATAATGCTGGTGATACAAAGTTGTCATTATCATTGAATAGATTTCCTGAAATAAAGAGATCATGATTAGAAATTCCAATATTTGGATAATCAAACCAGCTTCCATTTACCATTTCACCACTAATCTTATAAAACCACCAGCCATCTTCAGGATTTTGGCTCTGAGAAAAACCAACCACAACATTACTTGTTTGGCTATCATTTCCGCTCAGGATCACCAAAATAAACCGTTCTGCAACAGGATCATAAATCACTCGTGGATCAAAGAGAAAACTATTAACTCCTACTCCACTTAGAAACGTGAAAAAATTAACATCTTCAAAATTAGAATTACCCTGTTCATCATAATAGGAAATCGTGGAATTAATCATGGACACGACGTAGCCACTATCAGAAATTGCCATCGTATTATCTGGTGGAGAGGAACCAGAATCATCATTTCCTTCAAAGGAGCTGAGTAAGACTGGTGCTGTTGCCGTTACTGAACGACTACCATGTGCATCAGAATTAGTGCTATTTGACTCATATTGTTTTTTCCTTTCCGTTGCTAATGCTTTATATCTTTTTGTAGCATCTGTGTCATTCGAAAGGTGAACCACTTCACCAGACTGTTTGAGATTAATGCCCCAATCTACTTTTGGAGGGTTTTTATATGGATTGAAAAATCCTAAGGATTGAACGCTTTCACTAATTGTTGGTGTAAATACCCGTTTTATAGAATCCGCAGGTGGCGTTGGTATTCTGTGTTGGGCATTCAAGGCTGTATTAAATAATAAGCCTGCTATAAGGATACAGCTTAATTTGATTACTCTATTCATTGCTTTCACTCTTTTAGAAATTTCTACTAAAATTAAAAACCTTTTGGTACTATAAATTTAATGAATAAAAATTCACTCAAGGTATTTATGCCATTGAATCTAGAGGAATTAAGTTTAGCCGACTTTTGAACGCTTGTTTTACCCGTATTAGAGCTTTAAAAATCTTAAAACTTCCTGCTCTTCTTTGGTTTTGATATGGACAAAATAGATTTGAGGCGGCAGGGTATTTATGGAAAGCTCCATGTTTTTAGCATTAATACTAGATTTTGAAATCAATAATTTCCCTACTGAATTATATATTTTAACTTCTTCAATCTGGTCATTTTTTGACTCAATATTTAAAAGTTCGTTTGCGGGGTTTGGATATAATTTAAAAGCATTAGTACTCACTGAAATTTCAGCGGTATTGGTTGTACATGAAGCACAATGTGATCCTCCACAATCAATCCCTTCTTCATCTCCATTTTGAATATGATCTCGACAAGACCAATCCGTTTGTATTTGCAAAGCTTCAGCTTCCAGATCAGTTACTATTGCTAATTGATTCGCATCTAATGTTCCCAACATCAAATCATTTAATTCTAAAGAATCTTCTAACAAATTGTAAAACTCTTGTGTACTATCTACATATTGAATCAATTTATATTCTTCAGTTCGAGCGGCCCATGCCGTTATGCCATTATTAATTGTTCCAATCTCAGAATAATTATAATCCCTGGTTGCTCCTGGCTCATCTTTTAATAAATGATTAAAACTTAAACTATTGTATAAGCCTCCCGGTAATTCTGCCCCCGCAATTTCAAGTATCGTAGCATATAAATCTGTTACGTGAATTAAAGCAGATTCTCGAACACCTTGTCTGTTTACTCCTGCCCCTGCAATGATCAAAGGTACTCTAATTCCTCCCTGATACACACTTCCTTTTCGAGAACCGGCTGGATAATCTTGTGTAAAAGCTCCAGGTGTTCCGTTATCTCCAACATAAATAATCATGGTATTTTCTCTAACCGAATCCGGCATGGCATATAGTAGGCGATTAATTTCATAATCGATAGATTCGATCATCGCTATATATTTTCTAAAATTTGTAGCCGTGTTTTGAATAGAATACATCTCACTTGGTGGCAAATGAACTGGTGTATGTGCTGCACCATGAGCCAACCATAAAAACCATGGCTCATCATCCTGTTGACTTTGTTGATCAATCCAGTCTATCGCAGAATTTGTAAGATCACTCGTTACATAATTAAACGCTGTTGCCGTTACTCCATTTTCAGTCTTTGGCCAAGCATAATAATCTTGTACTGCTCCTCCTAAAAATCCAGTATAAATATCTGCACCAAGATCGATTGGATGATTTGTATTCATATTCCCCCCTAGGTGATGCTTTCCAATCAAGGCATCAGAATACCCGCCATTTGTTTGATTCTCTAACTCTTGAAAAAGAGTAGTATGACTCAAATCTAACGTTCCCGGAACTCCTAAAACTCCAGTTTTCGCGCCAAACTTTCCAGTCATTATAGCGCTTCTCGTTGGTGTACATACTGGGGCAGCCCAAACATTTTCAAACATTATTCCTACTGATCTTAAACTATCCAATGTTGGAGTTGTCGGCATTAAATTGCCTTGGTGATAACCATTATGAAGATCCACTCCTATATCATCAGAGATAATTAAAATGATGTTTGGCATCGTATCATTAACTATCGCTTTTCCTTGTGGATTGAAAAGAAAAAAAATGAAAACAAATAAGGAAATTATTTTAGAAAAATAGTTCTTAAAACGAGGGATAAAATAAGTGTAATGGT
>CAYXQH010000370.1:2628-6477 GCA_964467425.1 uncultured Saprospiraceae bacterium | reverse complement strand
TTTTCAATTTGAAAAAGCATTAGACTTTTTTGAAAAAGCGCTGGCTCTCAATCCTAATGATGCGACCACCAGACAGTGGTTAGCTGAAGCTTATTATTCAAAAGGCGATGTTGTCAAAGCCAGAGAACAGATAGAAATTGCTAAACGCCTTGACCCTCGTTCTTTAGCTATTCGCTTTGTGGATGTTTTTATTTATCTAGGCGAAAGTAATGGAACGAAAGCTGTCCAGATTTGTAAAGATATTATCAAGCAATACCCCAACAACAAAACAGCAGAAGCTATGCTTTTTTACACCTATTTTGAAACTGGCGAGGCACATAAAGCGGCTCAACTTTTAAAAACAAATGATCCCGAATTAAAAATGATTCACCATTGGATAGAATTGTATGCCCGACAAGAAAACTTTGAGAAACTCAAAGAGATGCGAATTAAAGTTGATCAGATTAAAAGTGAAGCGTATAAAAAATGGATGCATGAACTCATAGATTTTAAGCTTCTCCTGGAGCAAAAAAACTATGAGACTTATGCTGCCAAAATTGATACTTTTATCTTTGTAGATAAAAACAGAAATTTAATCTCGCAACAAGGATTTCCTGCACCAAAAAAGGTACAGGAACATCCTAGATATCAGCAAATGCTAAAGGAAAGGGGCTTCACCCTAATCAAAAGGGATTTCACCAAAAAACAACATTAGGCTTCTATGTTTTATAAAAACATCTAAGCCCAATATTGTAACACCAAACTCAAAATGTATATCCTATTGTCAAAAAACGAAGGTTATTGAAGCTGGAAAAGAAACTGTCACCGATTGTTCTGTCACGCCTAAATTCGTCATATATAAACATTCCATTATCAACGTATACGCTAGTCTTTAACCAACTTCCATATCGGCGAGCATATGAAAATTGGAGACCTGTTTCTACCCCAACACTCAAGCGAGGATTCAAATAATATTTAATTCCAAAAAAGGGATTAATGCCAACTCCAAAATATCTATTAATATCTCTAGAAGTGTTTGTGATTTCCGAAGGATTAGTACCAGAAAAAACACTCTCTATCTCATTATTTGAAAAAGAAAAATTAATCAAGGCATCTACTCCATAGTAATGAACGAAGCCATTATGTCGGATTTGTTTTTCAATGCCCAGTCCAGTATTTATTCTTAAGGACCTTGAACTTCGCTCAACCCTATCGTCTTGTATACTATTTTCATTTTCTGAATAGTTTCTAGCATTCCAGTTAATATTCAATCGCAAAAAATTTAAATTCTTTTTACGTTTTGCTATTTTCTTTTTTAGAATCAAGGTCGTGTTCGTCCCTCTTCTAAGCATGTCCTTTACATCAATGTCTAGTTGGTATTTGTAATTTTGAGACTTTAACGTTGGAGTTTTAAAAAGAGGTGTTTTTGAGTACTCCTGCTGCGCACAAAGTTGAGTTAGGGCAAACAGAAGTACTGCAGACATGTAGAGTCTGATTTTCATAAGCTTTATATTTTAAAATTAAAAAATGTTGTTCGATTATAGAGACTAACCAAACTTGCAAAAGGGTTGGGTGCGACGTGAATATTTTTTAGCTAAAAAAATGTTATTCCTCCTCTTTAATGTCCAAAACCATTACCAGATCTCTCAATAATTCATTTTCTTTTTTTATAGCTAATTCTGCAATTTCAAGGTCATTGCGTAACATTTCTATCAAGCGTTTTATTTTATCAATCGCTTCGATCGTAATATTTATAGAAACTTTTATCTTTTTATGAAAAATCCAATCTGAAATCAATCCATCATACAAGCGTCCTAAAAAATTAGAAAGCTGATCAATAAATCCAGAGTAATCTAATTGATACTGATTACCTATATCATCCAATTCACTCATAAAGCGATTTAAGGAAGTATGAACTTTATTAACATCTGATAGTTTTCTTTTGACAAAGTTTCGTTGATTATAAAAAGCGATAACTTTAGCGTTAGGATGATCTGTTCCTCCAAACTGCCAGGACTTAATAATCAGTAAATCATCATACACAGCATTCAATTTTGGTATAACTGTTTTCCCATAATCTATTGCTTCCTTGATTTCTTTTTTCTTTCTTTTTTGGACTCGAATATTCTCCTCCAGCTTCATAATTCGTTTAGCAGCTTTTCTATTTCTAAACTTTAATTGACTTCTTTTTGTATGAATCAATCTTTTCAACTTTGGTTCTACTTTCCAATAAGATTTTAGCTTTTCCTGGAGGATTTCAATTTCATATTTTTTAGCATCAATGATTTTTTGACAATCATGATACTTCATAAAAGCCAATAAATATTCTTGTCGTTCCCGTTCTAATTGCTCCTTCTTATTTCCCAAAAGTGAGGTGAACAATCCTCGCATACTCAGCTTTTCTAAAGCAATAACATCTCGCTCTTCTTTATCCAGAATTACGCCTAGTTTTTTAAGTTCTACATAGCGAGCTTTCAACCTTTTTTGAACACCTTTTATATGTGTTTCAATCTTGTCTTTTAACAGTTTCTGATTGTATAAATCGTTTAATTCCTGATCTAATTTTGTGCGTGGCATCTTAGTTTTTTTTGGAGAATTAGCACAATTTAAGATTCTTATACATACTGACCTATTTCTACATTAAGAATTCTGAAAATTCTAAATTCCTAGACGCTTTGGTCTGCGAAAATTCGCTGTCTGTCAATAAAATTTATGCTCTAAGCTATAAAATGCTGTTTTAAAGCTAAATAAAGCCCAGTTTTACGCCGCTACTCAGAAGAACATCTTGAATTAATATTAGATTAAAAAAAATATATCAATGTCGAAATGTACTTCAAAACCAGATTCATTTTCCCCCATCTTTGCTTTATACTTATTTAAAAGCCTAAAAGGAAGTCTATGAAGAAATTTGACAATTACGAGAATTAAAAATTCTATCACCAACTGCAAACGCGGTTCTTAAACTCAATGAATTATGACAACTACATTGGAAAAATTCAAAAGAGCATTAAAAAAATTAACCTTGTCTTCTTCAAAGTCTGATGACAGTGCAAATGAACCTTCTTTTTCGAAAGTAGATAAAACACAGCAACGTCGATTAAAGCTCGAAGAAAAAACAGGAGTTTCATTAGCGTCAATTTCAGCTTCCCCTTTCCTGGATGATACCAGTTCCTTAAAAGGTAATATCGAAAACATTATCGGTATGGCTCAATTACCTATTGGTGTAACTGGTCCACTTTTAATAAAAGGACAACATGCAGAAGGAAATTTTCATATTCCTTTGGCAACGACGGAAGGTGCTTTAGTTGCGTCTTATACTCGTGGTGCAAAAGCTTGTTCTTTAAGCGGTGGTGTAAAAACCTATTATATTACAGAAGGTGTCCAGCGATGTCCAATTTTTATTTTTGAAAACTGTGGACAAGCATTGGATTTTCAAAACTGGATTGAAGATCAATTTTCGATCTTCACAGAAATCACAGGACAATCCAGTCGATACGCTCAATTAAAGAAAGTAGATTCATTAATTGAAGGCAATCAAATCATTCTTACTTTTGTCTATACTACGGGTGATGCTGCTGGTCAGAATATGGTGACTATTTGCACACAAGCTATCTGTGAATATATTCTCAAAAACAGCCCCGCTCCTATCAAAAGATGGTATATCGAAAGTAATTTTGGTGGAGACAAAAAAGCAACTCAGAAAGCTTTAGGAACAGTCCGCGGTCGAAAAGTAATTGCTGAAGTTATTATTCCAAGGTCAATCGTTGCTGAGGTTTTAAAGTCTACTCCAGAAGCAATGACCAGATATTTCCAAACGCATTTACTCGCTTCTATTCAGAGTGGAGCAATTGGAGCACAAGGACATTACGC
>CAYXQH010000370.1:0-2528 GCA_964467425.1 uncultured Saprospiraceae bacterium | reverse complement strand
CGCATTTACTCGCTTCTATTCAGAGTGGAGCAATTGGAGCACAAGGACATTACGCCAATGGCTTAACAGCTCTATTTTTAGCAACCGGTCAGGATGTGGCCTGTGTAGCTGAAGCAGCGATTGGGATTACGCGATTCGAAACAACGGAGGACGGAGACTTATACCTTTCCGTTACCTTACCAAATATGATTGTCGGAACTGTCGGCGGTGGCACGCATTTACCAACGCCTTCCACTTGCCTGGATTTAATTGATTGTAAAGGCACTGGCAAAGCTAAAAAATTCGCAGAGATTGCAGCAGCGATTGTTCTCTCTGGCGAACTTTCCATCAACGCTGCATTGGCTGAAGGACACTTTGCTCGTGCACACCAAAAACTTGGCCGACCTTCCGGCGGAAGAAGAGATTAATTTTTCAAAACGTACATGAAGTTTAGTGATTTTAAAAGGAGTAGCCGAAGGTTGCTTGTTTTTAATTGCTATTTCCAATTCATCATTTCTATTTGCTACTGCAAGAGAAAGAAAATGTAGAACACCAAAAATTAAAATCATGAATCAGTCAAAGATATTTTTAAAGCCAGCAGAATCTAAAGCACCTTTTTTCAAACGCTTATGGATTTATCAACAAGAACGTTTTCCTCTTTTTAAGCATGCTCTGTTGATTGCAACCTTTACCTTTTCTGCTATCGGTTATACACGAATTTGTCGTGGAGCAGAAGGATTTATCCCTTGGTATGATTTCGCAGCTGCGGTTTTCATGACCTTCACTTTATTTCTTTTATTGAGAATCTCAGATGAGTTTAAAGACAAAGAAGAGGATGCAAAGTTTAGAGCATATCTACCTGTGCCAAGAGGCTTAATCAGTTTGGACGAATTAAAAAAAGTAGCCTTCGTCACCTTAGGACTCCAGGTATTATTGATTGTCTTTTTACAGTCTGCTCTGTGGAAATTATACTTGCTTGTTTTAGTTTATTTAGGCTTAATGCGGATTGAGTTTTTCGTTCCGAATTGGTTAAAAAAACAACCTGTTCTTTATATGGTTTCGCATATGATGATTATCCCATTGGTTGATTGTTTTGCGAGCGGAGTCGACTGGGTGAATAATGGCGTAAGCGCACCAAAAGGATTGATCTTCTTTTTCCTGGTTTCCTACCTCAACGGCATCGTATTAGAGTTTGGTAGAAAGATAAGAACACCAGAAGGTGAAGAACCTGGCGTACAATCCTACACGAGTCTTTATGGAACAAAAAGAGCAGTAGTTTACTGGTTAATCGTTTTAGGAGCTACTGCAACAGCTAGTTTTTTTGCAGCAAGATATGCGGGATTTAGCCTGCTTATGCAACTAGTTTTTCCTGCAATTATGCTTTTTTCAGCCATTCCTGCCATTAAATTCCTAAATAAGCCTACAGAGAAATCTGCTAAAGGGATTGAAAACAGCAGTGGAATTTGGACCCTGAGCATGTATCTCTTATTAGGTGGCTTACCTATGTTGATTAATCTTTTCAAATAGAATCAATCGAAAAGACAATCAGGTTTTCACTTTAAGAACACACTAAAAAATCAACAATCATGACAACTAAAATCATCGCAATAAAAAAGAATCTTTTTCTAACAGTAGATCAGATTACAGCACAACATAGCTCCTGTATTGGAGGAAAAGCAAGACAATTATTTGAGTTGCATAAGCTGGGATTGAAGGTTCCAAAATGGGTGGTTATTCCAACATCCATACTAGATAATCTTTTTAATTCTAACTCTAAAAAAGATAATCGTCATTTATTGAATCAACTTGAAAATTCTTTTTCTAGAGAAGGACGATTTGCAGTACGATCATCGGCTTTACAAGAGGACGGTGTGCATCATTCATTTGCAGGTCAATTTGATACGGAGCTTAACATATCCTTCCCGGAGTTACTGAATGCTATTCGAAAAGTTTATGACTCTGCATCTTCAGATATTGTAAAAAATTATTGTCTAAAAAACGAAATAACAGAACAGCCAAAAATGGCGATCATCATTCAGGAAATGTTAGAACCTGAGGTAGCCGGTGTAGCTTTTGGTATCAACCCAACAAATGGAAACCGACAGGAAAATGTAATTTCCGCTGTCTATGGACTTGGCGAGGGTTTAGTTTCTGGAGAGCTTAATGCAGATACATTCATCATTGGAGATAAGCTGACTTCTACTATTGTTAAAAAAGAGAAAGCAAGAAAACGAACGGCTGAAGATGGAACTCAATTATTTGAAGTCCCTCAAGAACTACAGCATGCCGCTTGTCTGAAAGAAAAGCAGATCAAAGAAATACAATCGGTACTACAGATTTTAAAGCAACAGTTTGGAAAAGCTCAGGATATTGAATTTGCTTATGTAGAAGATCAATTATTTCTATTACAAACACGTCCGGTTACTGGTTTAGAAAATATCGCCGATCAGTCTGGCGAATATATCCTTTGGGATAATTCAAATATAGTGGAGTCCTACCCTGGCGTAAGTTCTCCGTTGACCTTTTCATTTATTTTAAAAGTATATGAA
>CAYXQH010000369.1:0-6485 GCA_964467425.1 uncultured Saprospiraceae bacterium | reverse complement strand
AGAAAAATCTTGCTTTTCAAATTCATAGTAGATATATTTGTAATCTGTTGATTTTTAATCTTTTACAAAACACTTTAAAGCACATGAAAAAACAAGCTAGTCATCGAAAATATAATTTCCCGGATGCGGATCTTTATTTACAATGTTTGGAGCGTCTGAAGTATGCCAATCGCGATAAGAAGCAATTTGAACAATACGGATATAAAATGGATCGGATTAAAAAATTCGTTTCAATGTGTGAAAAGTTTCGTGCTTTGCCGGATGATGATGAATTAGTGGGTGATCAAATGGTTGTCACCGATAAAAAATACGATGCAGCTGAAAGATTAAAAACAGCGATTCGCAGTTTGATGACACGTGTTGCTATGAAATTCAATAATAGAACGGGCCGCTATCGAAAATTTGGAACGGCCAAAATTGGAGACATGACCGATGCACAATTATTATTTTGTGGTCGACGAGTAGCTCGGGTAGCGCGACAGCAAATTGATTTTCTTTCCGATGTTGGAGTCAACGAAAATAGCATTCAACGAGTAACAGATGCTTGTCGTAATTTTGAGAATGCCCTTAATATTCAACAAGATAAAATAGCTGATCGAGATATTTCAGTCGAGAGAAGAATCGATCAGGGAAACCTTCTTTATGATGAGATGATCGTCCTTTGTAATATTGGAAAAGATATTTGGGTGGAAACGGATCTTGCCAAATATGAAAACTATACCATTTACGAAAGTAATAATGATCAAAAAATCGCTAGAAAAGAAAAGGAAAAAACAAAGGGGAAAGTCAAAAAGAAAAAGAAATAAGCATTTATTCACCGCCTTAGTCCTATAACAAACAAGATCGGTTCGATCATACCATTTGGGTATGTTTTCTCATAGTTTTTCCTTAATTTACCTTCTTCTAAAGCCACTAAACTATGAAGAAGACATTTATCCTATTACTTGCCTGTATTAGCCTGTCATGGAGCACGGTATCTGCTCAAAAAAAGAAAAAGACAGCTGAAGTAAAAAAAGACCAAACCACAGACCACACTTTTAAGGGTTTGAAGTTTAGAAATATTGGCCCTTTTAGAGGAGGGAGAACCAATGCTGTAACTGGCGTTCAAGGTGATCCAATGACCTATTACTTTGGAGGTGTCGGTGGAGGGATTTGGAAAACTGCTGATGCTGGATTATCGTGGAAAAATGTTTCAGATGGTTTTTTAAAAACAGGATCCGTTGGTGCTATTGCTATCGCTCCAAGTGACAAAAACATTATTTATGTCGGTATGGGCGAGCATGCGGTCCGTGGCGTAATGACTTCGCATGGCGACGGCATGTATAAATCAATGGATGCTGGAAAAACCTGGACACATATTGGTTTGGAAAAATCAATGCATATTTCTTCTATAGAAATCCATCCGGAAAATCCGGATATCGTTTATGTAGCTGTACAGGGTGCGCTCTGGGGACCAAGCGAAGATCGTGGAGTCTATAAAACAATGGACGGTGGAAAAACCTGGAAAAAATCTTTGTACATCGCTCCCAATGCCGGTGCATCTGACCTCAGTATGGATTTGAGTAATCCAAGAATATTATATGCAGGGATTTGGGATCACCAACGCTTTCCGTGGAAAATCCGAAGTGGAGGAGAACATTCAGGTATCTGGAAAACGATCGACGGCGGAGATAACTGGACGGAATTAAAAAAAGGCTTACCAGAAGAAATGGGCAAAGTGGCTGTAGACGTTTCCGAAGCAAACCCCAATCGTTTATATGCTAACATTGAAGCTAAAAACGGAGGTGTCTTTCGTTCGGATGATGGAGGAAATTCCTGGAAACAGACCAACAAGAAAAGGGTGACTGTTGCAAGAGCCTGGTATTATATCGAGATTTTTGCCGATCCGGTTAATGAAGATATTGTTTATGTTTTGAATGCGCCAATGCTAAAATCTATTGATGGTGGAAAAACATTTCAACGCATTTCTAATCCACATACTGATCAGCATGATCTTTGGATTAATCCGATGAATCCTAAAAATATTATTCTTGGAAATGATGGTGGAGCCTGTATTACTTTTAATGGAGGACAATCCTGGTCTAGTCAACAAAACCAGCCCACTGCTCAATTTTATCGGGTCATTGCAGATCAGCAATTCCCGTATCACATCTATGGTGGACAACAGGATAATTCAACCGTCTGTATAGCGAGCAAAACCCGAGGAGGCACTATTGGTCGTCAAGATTGGTATCCAGTATCAGGTGGTGAATCAGCTTTCCTGGCTTTTGATCCAAAAAATCCTGAGATGATTTATGGAACCAGCATTCAGGGTTTTATTGATTCTTATAATAAAGAAACAAAAGAGATAAAAGATATCATGGCTTATCCTCAACTCAATCTAGGGACTAATCCAATCGATATGAAATACCGTTTCAACTGGAACGGACCACTGGTTTCTCAAATTCAAAATCCTTCGATTTTATATCATGGTGGAAATAAACTTTTACGTAGTGATGATCAAGGTTATAGTTGGAAAGAAATTAGCGGAGACCTCACTCGTAATGATACAAGTAAACATTCCAATGGTGGTGTTCCCTATACTAATGAAGCTGCAGGTGGGGAAGTTTATAACACTATCAGTTATATCGCTGCTTCGCCATTTAAAGCCGGTGTGATTTGGGTAGGTTCTGATGATGGATTGGTACACCTCACAAAAGACGAAGGAGCGACCTGGTCAAACGTTAGCCCAAAAGGTTTAGCAGAATCATTGATCAATACTATTGAAACCTCACCGCATGATGAATCAACCGCTTATATTGCTGTGACCAGATATAAATTTAATGATCAGTCTCCACTTGTTTATACAACCTCAGATTATGGAAAATCGTGGAAAAAAATAATCAATGGTTTTTCTAAAGATAATTTTGTCCGTGTCGTCCGAGAAGATCCCGTCAGAAAAGGATTACTTTATGCTGGCACAGAACGAGGACTTTATATAAGCTTTAATAACGGTCAAAAATGGGAGCCCTTTCAATCTAATATTCCGATTTGTCCAATCACTGATTTAACTATCGCAGATAATGATCTGATCGTTGCTACCTCCGGAAGAGCCTTTTGGATTTTAGATGATTTAAGTATTTTACAGGGAAGTGGAGGAAAATATGCAGAAAATCATCTGCAAATATTTCAACCAAAAACGTCCTATAAATTTACAACTGGCGCAGCATCCAAAGCAAGAGGAAGCGGTCAAAACCCTAGCAACGGAATCACTTTTGATTATGTATTGCCAAAAGAATGGAAAGATACTTCTACCTTAACTTTGGAAATCGTAGACGGAAAAGGTAGTGTAATCAGAACAATTAGTAACCAAAAACCAAAAGTTTTTAAATCCTGGGAAGGAGGTCCGCAACCCCCTTCTGTCTTACCCGCTAGCCCAGGACATAATCGTTTTGCATGGGATCTCAGAAGAGATGCTTTACCTGCTGTCGAAAATGTATTTGTGATGGGAGATTATCGTGGACACCTTTCTCCTCCTGGCAAATATACCCTTCGGTTATTTTCAAAAACAGATACAGTAGAAACCACTTCTACCCTACTTGCTGATCCAAGACTTCAGGCGAAAGAAGAAGATTTCAGGGCTCAGCAAAAAATGTTATTACAAATTGAATCTACGGTTCATGACGTTCATCAATCCGTCAACCGTTTCCGTTCCGTAAAAAAACAATTAAACAATCGACTATTATTACTTCGAGAGATGAAGGGCAAAGAAGAATTGGTAAAAATAGGAGAAGCGGCTTTAGCAAATATCACAAAATGGGAAGAACAATTAATACAACCCAAGCAAGAAACGTTTCAGGATGTTATCAATTTTAGAAACCAATTAAACGCAGAGCTTTTTCAATTAAGAGGAATGATTGATTCACATATTCCAAAGCCTACAAAAGGTACACAAGATCGATTGGCTGAGCTCCTTGATTTTTGGGAACAAAGCAAAGAAAAAATGGATCAGATTATAGAAAAAGAAATTGGTGGTTTTAATAAGGCATACCAATCTAAAAACATGCCTGCTCTAATCATTCCAAAAAAATAAGTATGAAAGCTTTTTCAAAATTCGTCTTGTTGTTTTTTATCCTATTTATCATCGCCTGTGATAAGGATGACTCGGATTTGACTCCAATTCCAAGTCCAGAAGTTCCACAAGGTATTTTGAATTTACCAGAAACACCTTTCAATTATTCGAACATTGTTGTTCCTTATACCTGGAATGATTTTGAAACCCAAATCACCGATAACCAACCAGCTAGCAATCCAATTAGTGATCATGGGGCTACATTAGGGCGTGTACTTTTTTATGATAAAAAATTATCGAAAAATGAAACCACTTCCTGCGCATCATGCCACAAACAAATTTTTGCCTTTGCGGATAATCAAGCACAAAGTATAGGATTCCAGGGTGAATCTACTCGGCGTAATTCAATGACACTCGTTCAATCGAGGTATTATCGTCCTGGTACTTTTTTCTGGGATACGAGAGCTCAAGATTTAGAATCGCAAACGCTTTTACCGATTGAGGATCATATCGAAATGGGGATGACATTAGAAGAATTAATCCCTCGCTTGGAAGCTACCTCCTACTACCCTGCTCTTTTTGAAGCCGCTTTTGGAGAAGCTGCAATCACACCGGATCGAATCGCTGAATCGCTTGCACAATTTATACGTTCCATTATTTCTTTCGAATCTCGTTTTGATGAAGCAAGAACAGCTGGTACGAATCCATTCTTATTGGACCACCTGACAGGTCAGGAATCATTTGGAAAACTGCTCTTCTTTGATGGTAATCGTGCTGCCTGTATTCGTTGTCATACCACAGATTTATTCATTGCAGAACAGCCAAGAAATAATGGTTTAGAACTGGATTACCTCGATGAAGGCTTAGCGGAGCATACCGGATTATCAGAAGATGTCGGAAAATTCAAAGTAGCTACCCTAAAAAACATTGAGTTTACTGCACCTTATATGCATGACGGTCGTTTTAAAACCTTAGAAGAAGTGGTGGATCATTATAGTGAAGGGATACAAGCACATCCAAACCTGGATCCGCTTTTAAGAGACAAAGACGACCCTTCAAAAGCCAAAAAACTAAATTTCACAGCATCCGAAAAAGAAGCTTTAGTAGCCTTTTTAAAAACCCTTTCTGATCAAAAAATAAGAACAGCAGAAAAATATTCAGACCCATTCAATTAAAATTATACGAATTCGTCTATATTGGGAGAAAGAAGATAACAAACAGATAGAGCATGACAACAGAAGAAAAAACGTTTATACAAAGCATCTGGGAAAATCGATTTATTAAATATGTGGTTCCCTATGTCATTGCCGCCTGGGGGGTCATTCAGGTAAGTGCTTTTTTAGAAGATCGTTATTCCTGGGCAAATGGCTGGCCGGATTTTATATTAATCTTTGCTCTAGCCATGCTACCAGCAGTTTTACTATTCAGTTATTTCAGAGGTAAAAGCTCTAACAAATTAACTAAAATTGAAAAATTTGCTCTTCCCTTTAATTTTTTGATCGCTTTAGCTCTAGCCTATTTTGGTGTAGGAAATACAACTGCATCCGGCACAAGTACAAAGATTTCAGTTCTTGATGAGGAAGGCCAAACGATCGAACGTACGATCCCGGATCAGTCTGAATTCAAGCGTGTCGTTTTACTTTCCTGGGAAAACAAAAACAACAATCCAGATGACCAATGGATGAGCTTTGGGCTCCCACAAATGCTGTCTCAAGATATGGAACAAGATGTTCGAGTCATTTCTGTTTCTCCACAATCTCAGGCTTATGCTTTTGAAGAGTATGGTGTAAAATTGGACCAAACACCTCCTTTTTCTATTCAGCGAAAAATAGCAAGTGATAAATATAGCGACTACTTCATGAATGGGACTTTTGAAAAAAACGGAGACGAATATATCGTTCAAACCACTTTATTTAGCACGGAAAATGGAAAGGAGATTTACACAAAAAAATATGAAAACGCTGATCCATTAACTATAGTGGATAAGATTTCAGAAGACTTCCGATCAGAGATTTATCTGGAAAATGAATTAGATGATTCTTTTGTAGACCTCCCCGTTTCTAATCTTTTCAGTGAATCCAGAGAAGCTTTAAAAAACCATCATGAATCCACTCAAGAATTCTATTTTAATCAAAATATAGCTGCTGCCATTCAAAAAAGTAATCAAGCGATAAGTCTTGATCCCAACTTTGCAATTGCACATAGCAGCTTGAGTTTTTATTATTTAAACCTCAATAAAGATGCAGAAGCTAAGGCGTCTATTAAAAAAGCAATGGATTTAAAAGATGCCTTATCAGAACGAATGCAGTTTATGATAAAACATTATTATTTACGGTATGAGAATATAGAAAAATCCAAAAAATTGCTAGAAGTTTGGTCACAACTCTACCCTAAAGATTATAAGCCGTATAGCAGGCTTATTAGTTTTTATAGA
>CAYXQH010000368.1:0-6516 GCA_964467425.1 uncultured Saprospiraceae bacterium | reverse complement strand
GCAAACATCACTATCGTAAATTCTCTTTTGGAAAAGAAGTTGACCTCATTATGCTAGATGAACGGCTGGCTGGCAGGACGCTCCAACCAGATAGTATTTCAGATCCAAGAAGAATGGAAGCGAATCACTCTCTACTTGGCAACACACAAATGGACTGGCTTCAATCCTCATTAAAACAATCAAAGGCAACCTGGAAAGTCATTGGAAACCAAGTGATTTTCTCCTATTGTGATTGGGGTTATGATGGGTTCAAATTCAATATGGATGCCTGGGATGGCTACCCTAATGATCAAGCGAATTTGAAATCGTCTATTCAAAAAAATAACATTGAAAATGTAATCTTCGTCACTGGCGATACACATACTGCCTGGGCATTTGAAGCGACCAATAATCCTTTTGAAGACTATGATCAAAATACGGGCGAAGGAGCCATCGGTATCGAATTGGGTGTCACCAGCGTTTCTTCTGGAAATTCCAATGAACGTAATCCAGATAACAAAGTCATCGCTCATGAACAAAAAATCAGCAATTCTAAACTAAATCCACATTTGAAATATGTCAACATGCGGGATCATGGTTATTTGAAATTGAGTATCAACAAAACCCAGCTTAAAGCGGAATATAAGATTGTTCCAACACTTAAGACCAGAACTTCAAAAAGTAGTATCGACAAGACGTTTATTGTGGAGAAAGGGAAGACGAAATTGGTGGAAAAGTGATTTAAATAAATAAAATTCAATCAAAACCACAAAATAACTCAAACATACCGCTTTGCCATCTGAAGCAACCACTTACTAATTCATCAAGAACCCCTTCATCATTTTGTTGCAGAAATTGATATTTTTAGTTTCTGTCAATTACCGTCTGCAAAGATTACCCCCCTTTCGTTAATTCAATTAACATTAGTCTAGTTTTCTGGCGACAAGCAGAAAAACAACCAAAATGAAAACGTATTACCATGCTTACAGATTTTGAATGGAAAGCTATTATCAATGGGATAGAACAGCAGCAATGCATTATCTGCGTCGGTTCTGAAATTTATACTCGCCATCTTCCTGAAAATAATAGATCTAAAAACCTGACAGAGCGCCTGTCTGAATATCTCAACCTCCATAAAAATGAGCTAAACATTAAAGTTCAGGAAAATGCATGGTTTCATCTGAATCCGGGCGGATCAGATGGTCCAGCTTACCAGGCAATAAAATCATTTTATAATGAAACTGAAGATCAGACCAGTAAAAGCATTCTGGAAAAAATCGCTCGTATTAAATTTCATCTGTTACTTTCTCTAACGCCGGACTATCATTTACGCCAAGCGTTTGAGAATCAAGATATACCTTACCAATTCGATAGCTATGTTCGGAATCAACCAGATAAAAGTTTGGGTAAACCGGATAAAGACCAGCCACTGGTATATAATATTTTGGGAGAATTAGACAATCGAAATTCTTTAGTACTTACCTATGATGATTTTTATGATTATCTGGAAAGTGTCATTAAGGGGAATAGTATGTCTCAATTGATCAAAGATAACATGCTTGATGCGCAATACTTTTTATTTATCGGTATGCCATTCGACCAATGGTTTGTCCACCTTTTTATGCGCGTCATAAAACAACACAAAGAACGGAAGACTAAGTTTGCAACAATTGGGCAGATATCCCCTAATAGTATAGATATTTGTAAAGAACAGTATCATATTAAATTTATTAATTCTGAAATCGAAGCTTTCATTGATGAATTATATGAACGATGTGAAAATCATACCATTCCACTCATTAAAACAATAACACCAAAAGAAGAGATTGCTAATCCAGAAGAGGTCATTAGTATTAATAAGGCGATCATTGATTCGCTTTATAAATGGATTGGAAAAAATGAGTTTGATAAAATTTCTAAAAAACTAAAAGAAGTTTTAAAAGGCTTGGGTGAAACGGCAAAACCACTCCTTTTAAAAGTAATCCATCTTTACGGAAGACATAATGACCTCAAGGAGAAAATCACTCTTGGCATTATTAGTCGCGATAACGAAAACATAGAATTCAATAAGATACGTCTTGGATTTACTACACTAATCGCTGAGTTTGAGGAAAAAGTTTTAACCCAATAACCAAAGAAACAAACCTTTATGAGCATCCTAAGATACCCTGGATCAAAGCCTTTTGAAAAAGATCAGGCGAATATATTTTTTGGTAGAGCAAAAAATATTGAAGAACTCAATAAGCGGATTTCTTTAGAGTCTTTCACTATATTATGTAGTAAATCAGGCTTAGGTAAAAGCTCTTTAATCAACGCAGGTTTAATTCCTAAAGTAAATAAAGTTGGAAAATTTAGACCTATCTATATTCGATTCTTACCTTTTAAAAGAGAAAAGATTACTCCTCTTGAAAAAACTGGCTTGCGTATCAGAGATGGAGCGGCGAATATTTCTACTTTTTTGGACCGACTCATCGAGAATGAAAAAACGATTTGGCACGATATCAAAGAACAACAACTCCTCTCGGATAATGATCAGGGAATCCTTTTGATATTTGATCAATTTGAAGAGTTTTTTTCCTACCCTCCAGAACAACAATTAAATTTTAGAAAACAATTATCTGAAGCACTTAACATCCCAATTCCTCAACGTTATTGGGATATCATGGATTTATACGAAAAGGATAAACTGCCCCTAAATAAAAAAGAACTTGCTCTACTACAAAAAAATCTGGACTTACGAGTTTTACTTTCAATAAGAGAAGATAGACTTCATTTGTTAGATGATATTTCTGATTATCTTCCTACAAATAGTGTCAACTGGTATAAGCTTGGAGCGCTAAATAGAAATGCAGCAAAGGCAAGTATAGAAAAGCCTGCCAAATCCACAGAAAAAAAATTTGATAGTCTTCCTTATTCCTATTCATCAAATGCATTAAATCACATTCTTGATTTTTTATCTGAAAAAGGAAAAACCCAAATTGAAAGCTCCCATCTTCAAATCATTTGTAGCTCTATCGAACAAAAAGTAATAGCGCAAAATCTAAAAGAAGTCAAGCTTGAACATATTGGAGACCTAAACAAAGTCATTGAAACTTATTATGACTCTTGTATTAATGCTATCCCATCAGAAGAGCAACAAGAAAAAGCAAGAAATTTAATCGAAGATGATCTCTTCTTTTATGATGGAAAACAAAAAACCAGGCTACCGCTCATAAAAGGTAAAGTGCTTCAAAAGATCAGTCAGGAAACCTTAACTATTTTAGTGGACAAGCATCTCTTAAGATCTGAAATAACCGAAAGTGGAAACTTCACTTATGAGTTAAGTCATGATGCATTGTTAGATACCATCTTCGAGGCAAGAGAAAAGAAATTAGAAGTACAAAAAGGACTGGAATTAAGAGAAGCAAAAAAGAAAATTGAAAAGCAACGCTTAAGAATATTGTTAGTCTCTGTGGTTGCTGTACTTGCCATATTAGGACTCCTATATGGGCTTTACAATAGGAATATAGCAGAGCAAGCCCAAGATGAAACCATTCAAGCATTAGAAACGACACGAAACGAAAAAATAAATAGTATTCTTAATAATGCAAAGCTAAATTTAGAAGATAACCCAACACTCAGTTATCGCTTAGCTGAATTCGCAAGAAAAACACATGGCGATAACCATGACCTTAGAAAAACTATTTTGAGTGTTTACAATAGTGTGTATTTTGACAATAGCTTTTTAGGGCATACAGGTGCTATAAATTCCATCCAATTAAATGAAACAGAAGATCGCATTATCAGCGCTTCTGATGATAATACAGCAATCATCTGGGATTTAGAAGGGAATATTATCAAAAAACTCGAAGGACATACCGCCGGCATTAACTACGCTGAATTTTCTGCTTCCGGTAATTATATCGTAACGGCTTCAAATGACAATACTGGTCGACTATGGAAAGTTGGAAAAGACAATACTATTGAAGATGTTGTGGTACTCAAAGGTCATCGAAATACACTAAATCATATTTCGATCTCGAATGATGATCAATATATTATTTCAGCTGGGGATGATAAAAAATCTTATGTCTGGAATTTAAATGGCGTAAAAATAGATTCATTGGTTGATGGTGTAAAAAGTGAAATTTTATGGTCTGGAATTAGCTCCAATAGAGCCTATTTCTTTAATTATTCGAATGATTCAAATCTACGAAAATGGGAAATTCAAGAAGAAAACAGAAATTATAAAAAGCATTATAAAACAAGAGGAGGCAATTCACCACTTCCATTTTATAGAGCGGAATCGATCAATAAAACCATTACAATCGCCTATAAAAATAGGATTCACATTTACGATGATGAAAGAAATGTATTTAGAAAAGAAGAATTGAAGTTTCCTTTTGAGATTAAAAGTGTTGCATTATCAAACGATGACAAAACGATTGCTTTTAGTGATGCTCAAAACAGGTTTATCATTTATAATAAAGAAACAAAAAAACAATTTATTGCTGGTCAACACGAAGGGTTGATTTATACCATTCAATTTTCTCCCGATGGGAATTTTATTGCTACTGCCTCAGAAGATCAAACTGTAAATATATGGAGTAAAAGAGGAGCTTTGATACATACCTTTAAAGGCTTTGAGGGGCATCAAACGAAAATTAAGTTTTTTAAAAACAATCAATATTTGTTAACTGCTTCCGGCTCAGAATTAAAACTCTGGCCTTTTAAAAAGCAAAACACCATCACATTAGAAGGACATGAAGACAAAGTAAATAATGCTAACTTCTCCTTTGACAAGGAACTAATTGTTTCTTCTTCCGATGACAATTCCATTAAATTTTGGAATTTAAAGGGTGAAAACATTAAAAATAAACCCACTAAATTTCCAGTTAAAAAAACGGCTTTTATCACCGGACATCCAAAGACAAAACTAAGCTGGAGGTATCAAGATTTATTATATACTGTAGGAATCAATAACGTTTTGATCTGGGATTGCAAAAACATTGATTCTTTAAAGATCGTAAAGACTTATACGCATGAAGAGGGAGAAATATCCGGAGTCGATTTTAATGGTGATGCTACTTTTCTTTTATCGGCAGATACAAAAGGTCATATATTTGACTGGGGAAATTTTGATCGAAATTCAGGTATAAGGGAAGAGGAAAATCATCCATTGGCTAAAATTACAGAGCCTAATCCGTTTCAAGTTATTGGTATAAAATACTTTGTAGAAAAAGACGCTAAAGGAAAGGACAAATATAATATTGCTTTTACCTTTAATGCAAAAAGTTTTAGTGATGTTTATATCGTCCCTAAAACAAAAAAAGATACTATCGAAAATTTATATACTTTGATTCAAAGATCTGATGTTAGAAAACTTTCTGGGCATAAAGAGAACGTAAATAGTATTCATTTTTCTACAGATGGTTCTAAAATAGTAACTACTTCTGATGACAATACTGTTATCGTATGGGATAGCAAAAATCAAAAAGCCCTTTCGGTTCTAAGAGGTCATAAAGATAATGTCATAGATGCAGACTTTTCTGAAGATGGAAAATATTTAGTAACCTGCTCTGCTGACAAAACCATTAAAGTATGGGATGTCTCTGATCCTAATGGTGATTATTATGAACTTTTTGGATACCAGGAACACACTCAAAAAGTCAATTCAGTAGAATTTTCAAAAGACAATAAATATATTCTTTCTGCAAGCGACGACCATACCATTAAGTTAAAGCCCATAAAACTAGACGTTGCAGACATCATTGAAAGTGTAAACAACGGAGAGGCTTTTCATGGAAAAATCAGGGAATTAACCGAGAAAGAAAAAGAGCAATATGGTATAGCAAAAGAAGAAGATAAGAATGAGGATAATACAAGTAATTAACAAGATCCAGTATTCGATTTCAGAGATATTTACCTCCTGAAATCGAATACCTTTTCAATAATGATTTCTTTCCATTCTTTATTTCAATTCAAAAGCTTCTATCAATTTTCGTTGTTGTTCTTCTGTCCATCCATATTCATTAGTCATTTCAATAGCATTCAAAAGCATAGATTCTTTTTGCCAGATTTGTTTTGCCGTTTTGGCTGCTTTAGTATAGTGCTTTATGGCTTCATCGATATTACCTAAATAAATATTAGCTTCCCCCATCGTAGCGGTTCTCCATACATTCTGGTCTGCTAATTCCGCAGCATCTAGCGCTTCTTGAGCGAATTTTTTAGCAGCCTCATTTTCGTTTTTAATCTTTGATAAAAAAGCACAGTTGATTTTTAAATAATAAAGTTGTGCAGGATTATCAGCAGCTAAGCCCGCGCCCTCTTTATATAGTTCAAAACTTTTGTCTAAATAACTCTTTTTACCTGAATTTAAGTACAATCGTTTATAACGCCCTCCGAGAACACCTAGCATTTCAGATGACCCTTTATCAATGTTCTTGGCCTTTTCAAATGCTTCTTCTTTTTTTCCTACGCCTTCCAAAGCAAGAATATAGTATACTTGATTTCGTTCATCTAACTCTTCAAAACCTATTTTATCATACTTAACAATCG